>JAZQZL010000024.1:0-44526 GCA_045634005.1 Candidatus Flemingiibacterium sp.
ACATGGCTACGATCCGACTTCGAGCCGTACCTATTCCCGTCCTCTTTACGACACCAAGGTCGATCCCGAGTCGATCGAGCTTCCCGAGTTTAATCTCAACAACAACACCTTCCCGCGTGACGTTGAGTCGATCATCGCTCACTTCAACGCTTGGAGAAGATGGAATCCCGACTGCAAGTGCGTAATCTTCGACTACCACCTTATGTGGGACCATTTCCTCGATCCCGGCTACGCTTCCTGTGCAAGACTCCTTCACAAGGACGTTACCGGACTTGACCGCTTCGGCTTCTCCGGCTTTATCAGCTGCCAGGAGCAGAGATGCGCATTCCCGACGGGTCTTCCTATGTACGCTATGGCGGCAGGACTTTGGGACAAGAACTCCGACTTCGACACCGTTTCGCACGACTACTACGCTGCTGCATTCGGCGAGGACGGTCCTGCGGTAGAAGCATACCTTGAGAAGATCTCCGAGCTCTTTGATCCCGCATTTATGCGTAACGACCACGTTGATGCTCACCACACCTGCATTGCGCGTATGGACGCTATCGACGCGCTCGTTAACGAGTTTGAAACGAAGTATATCTATCCGAACCGCGACAAGAGCGCACAGTGGAAGTATCTCTCGTACCACTCCACCTACTGCAAGATGTATGCAGAGCTCGTTCGCACCTACGCCCACGGCGACGAGGCGAAGATCGACGCGCAGACCAAGGCTCTCACCGCATACCATTATGCTCTCGAGCCCGAAACTCACAGCGTATACGACAACTACTTCTTCGACGAGGTATATCAGCGTTGGATCAAGCGCGTATTCTCGAACAAGCCCGTTGAGGTCGATTTCTAAAAAAGCTTAAGGAGCTACTGCAATGATCACCATTACTCTTGCAAAGATAGGCACACATCAGACGGTAAACTTTGCCGTCGACGAGCTTGCCCGCTATCTTAAAATGATCGACCGCCGTCTGCTTATCGATCAGCGCACGTACGACGAGTACGACGAAAGCATTACTAACGTTATTTGGGTAGGTCTTACGGGACTTGCGGAATATTCAAAGCTTGACGATAAGATCATCGTAAAGGTGGAAAACGGAGCAGGCGTTATTACGGGTGCTAATGAGCGCTCGGTGCTTTTAGCTGTTTACCGTTACCTCTACACGCTCGGCTGCCGTTGGCTCTTCCCGGGCGTTGACGGCGAGTTTATCCCCAAAAAGACCTTTTCGCTCGAGGATCTTGCGGCGGATATCGATTTCGCGCCCTCCGCGCGTTACCGCACAGTTTCTATCGAGGGTAATATCACCTACGAGCACTCCTATGATATGGTCAATTGGCTGCCGAAGGTCGGCTTTAACTTCTACTATATGCAGTTTAAAACGCCGTACACCTTCTGGCAGACCTGGTACAACCACACCGAAAACCCCGAGTACGAGGCTTCTCCCATAAGCAACGACGATGCGTACCGCTATAAGGCGCGCCTCGACGAGGAGCTTGTAAAGCGCTCAATGGGCTACTTCGCGCTCGGCCACGGATACACCGTGTATCCGTTCGGCGTTGACGACCTTACCATCAGAGATCCCAACTCTCCCGAGCTTTCCGATGAAATCAAGAGCCACTACGCAATGCTCGGCGGCGAGCGCAAGCTCAACAAGGGTATCAATGCGACACAGCTTTGCTATTCTCGCCCCGAGGTCAGAAAAAAGATTGCGGATTGGGTCGTTCAGTACCATAAGGATCACCCCGAGGTTACGATGCTCCGTATGACCGTTTCCGACGGATGCAACAACTGGTGCGAATGCGACGAGTGCAAGAAGATGATGCCTGCCGACTGGTATATGCTCATACTCAACGAGATCGATGCGGCGCTTACCGCTGCCGGTATGGACAACAAGATTGGATTCAGCGCTTACAACGAAAACATCTGGCCTCCGAAGGTGCACAAGCTCAATAATCCCTCTCGTTTTCTTCTCGCGCTTTGCGCAAGTAGCCGTGCATACGACAGAGCACTCTGTGAGTTTGAGGGGGATCCCTCGACGCGTCCGCTCTTGACGTTCGAACACAATAACATAAATCCGCCTCGCAAGATAGAGGACGTCCTCGCGCACTTTAACGCGTGGAAGCGCGCAGTGCCCGGAACCGACTACTTCTTCACCGATTACGTTCTTATGTGGGAGCACCACTTCGATCTCGGTTACAACCATACCTCGAGAGTGCTTCACAAGGATACTACAAACCTTGACGTGTTCGGCTTCAGCGGCTTTATGAACTTCTTATCCCAGCGCTTCGGTATGCCGACAAACCTTCCGCTTTACACTATGGCGGCAGGTCTTTGGGACAAGAATTCGAAGTTTGAGGATATTCAGAAGGAATACTACACCACCGCGTTCGGCGAGTACGGTGACGTTGTTTGCGAATATATGGATAAGCTTGAGGCGATATTCGACTCCGAGTTCCTGCGCTACGGTCATCCCGAAAAGATGGACACGGTGCTCGAGCGTATGGAAGAGGCTCACAAGATCGTTGACGAGTTTAATGAAAAGTACATACAGCCGAACAAGGACGTTAACGCTTCGTGGCATTATCTGACCTACTATGTAAAGTACGTACACCTTTACGCCGACATTCTTTGTGCTTACAAGCGCGGAGATGAAAACGAAAAGGTGGCGGCATTTGAAAACCTCAAGACGTATCTTTATTCCGTTGAGCCCGAGATTCACCGCGTGTTCGACGTTGCAAACTGTCTTTTCGTTCTTAAGGTTCGTATTCCGCGCGTATTCAACCCCGAGCTTCGAAAGGGAATGGATTTCTAAAAGTAATCACAAGGAGAACTACAATGACCACTATAACTCTCGCCAAGATAGGCACGCATCAGACTGTAACATACGCCGTCGACGAGCTCGCGCGCTACCTCAAGAGAATGGACCGCCGCTTGCTTATCGACCAGCGTACCTATGACGCGTACGACGCGAACATAAAGAACGTTATCTGGGTAGGACTTACGCCGCTCGTTGCGTACAATAAAGAGGACGACGAGATAAAGCTCGACGTTACGGATGGAGCAGGCGTTATTACCGGCGCAAACGAGCGTGCGGTGCTTATCGCGGTATACCGATTCCTCTATAAGCTCGGTTGCAGATGGATACGCCCCGGCGATGACGGAGAGATCATTCCCGAGAGGACGTTTGCAAAGAGCGATCTTAACGTTTCTGTGTCGCATATCCCCTCTGCACGCCACCGCGTTGTTTCGATCGAGGGTTCTATCTCATACGAGCATACTGTAAATATGATAAATTGGCTGCCAAAGGTAGGATTTAACACCTACTATATGCAGTTCGAAACGCCGTACCCGTTCTGGCGCAGCTGGTATACTCACCAATACAATCCCACGCTTAAATTTGACGAGCTTACAAACAAGGAGTCGTTCAGAGTAAAGGCACGCGTTGACGAGGAGCTTGTGAAGCGCTCTATGGGATATTTCGCGCTCGGTCACGGCTATACGGTATACCCGTTCGGCGTTCGGGAGCTTATGGTAACCGATCCCGACTCACCGCTTCTGACTGACGAGATAAAGTCGCACTTCGCACTTATCGGCGGTGAGCGTAAGATGCAAAGAAATCTCAACTTTACACAGCTTTGCTATTCGCGCCCCGAGGTGCGCGCGAAGATCGCTGAATGGGTGGTGCAGTATTACAAGGATCATCCCGAGGTTACGATGCTTCGTATGGCGCTTGCGGATGGCTACAACAACTGGTGTGAGTGTGAGGATTGTAAAAAACTTATGCCGGCCGATTGGATAATCGCAATACTTAACGATATCGACGCGGCACTCACAAGAGAGGGAATTGACAAGAAGATGGGCTTCAGTCTTTATATGGAAACACTGTGGCCGCCGAAAAAGAATAAGCTTAACAACCCCTCTCGCTTTATGATGACGCTTTGCCCCTCCAACCGTACATACAGCAGGGCTCTTTGCGAGCTTAAGGGGGATCCCGACGAGCGTGGTGTAATGCCGTTTACTTACAATAACATTGTGATGCCGCACGAAACCGAGGACGTTATCGCGCATTTTAACGCGTGGAAGCGTGCCGTTCCGGGAACAAAGTATTTCTTCACGGATTACAGTCTTATGTGGGAGCATTATTTCGACCTCGGCTACAACTATGCCGCAAGAGTGCTTCACAAGGACGTTACTAACCTCGACAAGTTCGGATTTGAAGGCTTTATGAACTTTATGTCGCAGAGAATAGCCTTTCCGACGGCGCTTCCGCTTTACTCAATGGCGGCAGGTCTTTGGGATAAAGAGAGCAAGTTCGAGGATGTTCAGGAGGAATACTACACCGCCGCATTCGGCGAGGACGCAAAGACCGTTTGCGAGTACCTTGACAAGCTCGAGGAGCTTTTTGATTCCGAGTTCCTTCGCTACGAAAATCCGGCAGCCTACGAAACCGTGCCCGAGAGAACAAAGGCGATACACGAGCTTGTTGCCGACTTCAGAGAGAAATATCTCGAACCGAACAAGGACAAGAGCGCGTCGTGGAAGTATCTGCGCTATCACGCTGATTACTGTGATATTTATGCTGACGTTGTGTACGCGTACATTTGCGAGAGTGAGGACAGAGCCAAGGAAATGGCAGACAAGATGAACGCCTTCTGCTGTGAAACAGAGCCCGAGCTTCATAACGTATTCGATCCGAACGTTTTCTTCCCGCACCTTATGCGCCGTATGCCGCGTCTTGCGGCGAAAAACCCGAAGGGCGACGTAAATTTCTAAACGGCATACCGTATCGGAGATTTGATATGACTATCATCACACTTGCAAAAATCGGAACAAACTCTACGGTCAGCTTTGCCGCAAGCGAGCTTGCGCGCTGTTTAAAGCTGATGGACGGCGCTCTTATAATCGATAACCGCACATACGATGAGTATGATGCAAGCGTAAAGGGCGCAATCTGGGTCGGTATCGACGGCTCCGTCAGGGCATCTGAGCGAGATGACGAAATAAAGATAGACGTATGCGGTGCCGCGGGAACAATCACGGGCGCGAACAACCGCGCCGTGCTTATCGCGGCTTACCGCTTCCTTCGTGAGCTTGGATGTGCTTGGGTGCGTCCGGGCGCTGACGGAGAGATCATTCCCAAGAAAACGCTTATCAAGACGGACATAAACGTGTCCGTTCGCGAAACTCCGTCCTATCCTCACCGCGGTATATGTCTTGAGGGATCGGTTATAAACGAGCACATTATAAATATGATCGATTGGCTACCAAAGGTCGGTATGAATACGTATTTCGTGCAGTTTATCATCCCTGCGGATTTTTACAACAGATATTTCAAAGAAACAAAGAGTCCCGTACGCGAGCCGATGATATTCTCCGATGAGGATATCGCGCATATGTGGCGTGCGTGCGAGGAGGAAATATTAAAGCGCGGGCTTATATACCACGCTGTCGGTCACGGCTGGACAAATATGGCGTTTGGCGTGACGACGACCGCCCACGATCCAAACGATCCGCGTATCAGCGACGAGTACCGATCTTATTTTGCAGAGATAAACGGCAAGCGCGAGCTTAACCAAAACGGTCTTTACCACACACAGCTTTGCTACTCAAAGAAGCGTGTACGCGATGCTATCACCGACTGCATCACCGACTATGCGATAGCGCATCCCGCGGTGGACGTTATCCATTTCTGGCTTGCAGACGGCTTTAACAACCACTGCGAGTGCGAGGAGTGCCGCGCGCTCCGTCCGTCCGATTGGTACGTAATGATGCTCAATGAGCTTGATGAAAAGCTCTCGGCGGCAGGGCTTAACACGAAGATCGTGTTCCTTGCGTACCTCGATCTCTTGTGGGAGCCGGCAGAGCACAAAATTCAGAGCCCCGACAGATTTTTGCTTATGTTCGCGCCGATAACGCGCACGTATTCAAACGCGCTTTATGACTTCGATAAGTCGCAAAAGGTAGAAATACCGCCGTTTGAGCTAAATAAGCTCAAATTCTCGAAATCCGTTGCCGTCAATGCGGCACAGCTTTCGCTATGGCAGAAGAATTTCACCGGCGACGGATTTATATTTGACTACCACCTTATGTGGGATCATTTCAACGATCCCGGATTTACCGCGTGCGCGAGAACGCTCCACCGTGATATGTGCGAGCTTGAAAGGTTCGGGCTTAACGGAAGCGTCAGCTGTCAGCAGCAGAGAGTCGCGTTCCCGACGGGACTTCCGCTTTACGCGATGGCGGCCGGACTTTGGGATAAGACGTCCGTGTTCGACGACGTCGCGAGAGAATATTACGCGCTCGCGTTCGGTGAGGATGCCGAGGCGGTGGGCGAGTACCTTGCGAAGATAACCGAATATTTCGATCCCGCTTTCCTTCGCGGCGATAATCTCGAGGCGCACTCGACAGCTATAGAGCGCATGGACGCTATCGATGCGACCGTCGACGCGTTTAAGGCTTCTCACATTGACAGAAACCGTGGCAAGGATGCTTCGTGGAAATATCTTTGGTATCACGCCGAGCACTGTAAGCTTTTTGCACAGCTTATCCGTAGATATGCTCTTGATGACGAGGAGGGCAAGGATGCGGCGATAAAGGCGTTAGCCGATTTCACTTACGGTACCGAGCCGGAGCTTCATACAGTTCACGATGCCGCGTATTTCAACGGCGTTTTCAAGGGCTGGACGAAGAAGCTCTACGCCAAGAGAAATCCCGACGATATAACTATTCTTATGTAATTAAGAGGAGAAAAACTATGGATTCTATTCTGCTCACCAAAAGCATCATCTCGCTTGCAAAGATCGGTACAAACCCGACTGTTTCGTATGCCGTAGACGAGCTTGCGCGCTGCCTTAAGGCTATGGACAAGCGCCGCATTATCGACAAGCGCTACTACAGCGAATACGATCCGAGCGTAAAGGGCGTTATTTGGGTCGGTATTGACGGCTCGGTAAATCCTTCCGATCGCGACGACGAGATAAAGATCGACGTAAATGGCGGAGAGGGCATTATCACAGGTGCCAATAACCGCGCTGTGCTTATCGCGGCTTACCGCTTTCTTCGCGAGCTTGGATGCGCTTGGGTGCGCCCCGGTGTTGACGGTGAGATCATACCCGAAAAGAGTCTTGAGCCTTCCACGATAAACGTAAGCGTCAGCGAAACGCCCGACTATCCGCACCGCGGAATCTGCATTGAGGGCGCTACTACCAACGAGCACGTTTTAAACGTGATAGAATGGATGCCGAGAATCGGTCTTAACTCGTATTTTATTCAGAATTTCGTTCCTACCGATTATTATAACCTCTGGTACAGCCACCGTCACAACCCCTTTATGACTCCCGAAAACATCGGGGACAGTGAGGCGGTTGCGATGTGGAGCTATTGCGAGGAGGAGCTTTATAAGCGTGGCATCGTGTACCACGCGGTCGGTCACGGATGGAACTATCACTTATTTGGCATTCACTCGGCGGATGCTGCGAAGAATTCTCCCGAATTTTTAAAGCACGTTGCTATGATAAACGGTAAGCGTGAGATTTTCAAGACCAACAACGGTGCCGACTATCTCGTTGCGACACAGCTTTGCTACTCGAATCCCGAAACGCGTGACATCCTCACAAGCGGTATCGTAAACTACTGCATAGAGCACCCGAATGTTGACATCGTGCATTTCTGGCTTGCTGACGGTATGAACAATCACTGTGAGTGCGACGAGTGCAAGAAGATGCGCCCGTCAGACTACTACGTAATGATGCTCAACGAGCTTGACAAAAAGCTCACCGAAAAGGGAATTAAGACGAAGATCGTATTCCTCGTTTACGTCGATCTTCTTTGGGCACCCGAAAAGCTCAAGATCGAAAACCCCGACAGATTTATTATAATGTTTGCGCCTATATCGCGCACATATTCGCACGCACTCTCGGACTACGATCACACCGAGAAGGTCGAGCTTATGCCGTACGAGCGCAACAAGCTTACGATGCCCAAGGCGATCGCGCCCAATATCGCGCATCTTGCCGAGTGGCAAAAGGACTTCAGCGGCGACGGATTTGTTTACGACTACCACCTTATGTGGGATCATTTCCTCGATCCCGGAGCAATGAGCTGCGCGAGAGTACTCCATCAGGATATGTGCGAGCTTGAGCTCTTTGGGCTTATGGGAAATATAAGCTGTCAGCAGCACAGAGTAGCGTTCCCGACGGGTATCGCGATGTACGCTATGGCGGCGGGACTCTGGAACAAAAACTCGAAGTTTGAGGACATCTCGCGCGAGTATCACGCGGCTATGTTCGGCGAGGACGGACCGGCTGTCGAAGCGTATCTTTCGAAGATATCCGAGCTGTTCGATCCCAAATTTATGAGAAACGACAACCCTGAGGCGCACAGAACTGTGTCCCAGCGTATGGATGCAATTGACAAGCTCACCGACGACTTTAAGGCGTCGCACATCGATGCAAAGCGCGACACAGATGCATCGTGGAACTACCTCTGGTACCACGCAGACTTCTGCAAGGAGTACGCAAAGCTCATTCGTGCATACGAGAGCGACGATCAGGCGACTATCGATGCGGCGACGGATGCGTTCACACGCTATCATTTCGGAATCGAGCCCGAGATACACACCGTGTTTGACAATATGTTTTTCGACGAGGTGTATCAGCGCTGGATCAAGCGCGTTTATTCGAACAAGCCGACCGTCGAGGTTGACTTCTGATTTACTCAAATAATTAATCTCTATATAAATTCAAGGAGAACCGTTATGACAAATCTCACTCTTGCAAAGATCGGAACCAATCAGACCGTGTCGTATGCAGCAAGCGAGCTTGCACGCTGCCTTAAGGCAATGGACATCACACTTCTTATCGACCAGCGTACATACGACGCTTACGATCCCACCGTTAAAAATGTTATCTGGGTAGGCAAGGACGGCTCCCTTACTCCCTCTGACAGTGTTGACGAGATCAGAATCGACGTCGTGGACGGCGCCGGTGTCATCACCGGTGCAAATAACAGAGCTGTGCTTATTGCGGTATACCGCTTCCTCCGCGAGCTTGGATGCGCGTGGGTACGCCCCGGAGCTGACGGAGAGATCATTCCGAAGAAGTCGCTCGTTGGCTCTGCGCTTACAGTAAGCGTTCGCGAAACGCCTTATTACGTACACCGCGGTATTTGCGTTGAAGGCTCCGTTATGAACGAGCACATCATTAATATGATCGAGTGGTTGCCGAGAATGGGCATGAATGCGTATTTCGTGCAGAACTTCGTTCCCACGAGTTTCTACCGCCGCTGGTTCAGACACCCGTACAATCCCTTCCTTGAGGATGAGAATAAAACGGCCGACGATTTCGCTCATATGTGGAAGGCGTGCGAGGAGGAGATCTTAAAGCGCGGACTCTATTACCACGCAGTCGGTCACGGCTGGACCTATCATCCGTTCGGCATACACTCCACCACGCTCGACCCGAACGATCCGATGCTGACTCCCGAGTATAAGAAGCATTTTGCTTTGATAAACGGCAAGCGTGAGCTTATGCAGGCACCGCCTCCCGGAGCGCGCGGACTCGGTGCTACACAGCTTTGCTACTCGAATCCCGAAACACGTGAGATTATGCTTAACGGTATAGTTGAGTACTGCCTTGACCATCCCGACGTTGATATGGTACATTTCTGGCTCGCAGACGGTATGAACAACAACTGCGAGTGCGACGAGTGCCGGAAGATGCGCCCGTCCGACTACTACGTAATGATGCTCAACGAGCTTGACGATATGCTCACAGCGAAGGGAATTACGACCAAGATCGTATTCCTCGTTTACGTTGACCTTCTCTGGGCGCCGGAAAAATTAAAGATCAAGAATCCCGATCGCTTCCTTATTATGTTCGCGCCTATCTCGCGTACTTACTCCTCGGCGCTTTCCGATTACGACAAATCCGAGCCGATCGTGCTTCAGAATTACGAGCGCAACAAGCTTATAATGCCCAAGGCTGTCGGTCCCAATATTGCTCACCTTGCAGAGTGGCAGAAGGACTTTAGAGGCGACGGATTTATCTTCGACTACCATCTTATGTGGGATCATTTCCTCGATCCCGGCTTTACCACCTGCGCAAAGATACTCCATAAGGATATGTGCAATCTCGATATGCTCTCGCTTAACGGAAGCGTAAGCTGCCAGCAGCAGAGATGCGCGTTCCCGACGGGACTTCCGATGTACGCTATGGCGAAGGGACTTTGGGACAAAAATTCGAAGTTCGAGGACATCTCGCGCGAGTATTACGCGCTCGCGTTCGGCGAGGACGGACCTGCTGTTGAGGCGTATCTTGCGAAGATATCCGAGCTCTTTGACTCCACCTTTATGCGCAATGAAAAGCCCGAGGGCCACAAGGACGTACTCGAGCGTATGGATGCTATTGATGCGACAGTTGACGCATTCAAGGCTTCTCACATTGATAGGAACCGCGAGAAGGATGCGTCGTGGAACTACCTTTGGTATCACGCAGACTACTGCAAGATCTACGCGAACGTTATCCGCGCATACACAAGCGAGGACGAGGCGCAGATCGAGGCACGCTCCACCGAGTTTACTGAGTTTATCTTCAGAAACGAGCCCGTACTCCACACCGTACACGATATGCCTTATTTCAACGAGGTGTTCCCGCGCTGGCTCAAGAGAGTTTACTCCAACAAGCCAACCTCAGAGGTTGACTTCTAAAGGAGAACGAAAATGATCAGCATCACACTTGCAAAAATCGGCACAAATCAGACTGTAGCTTACGCAGTCGACGAGCTTGCACACTACCTCAAGCTTATAGATAAGTCGCTGCTTATCGATCAGCGCACCTACGATGCCTACGACGCTGATATAACTAACGTCGTCTGGGTAGGTCTTACCCCTATGGTTGAGTATAACGCGCTCGATGATGAGATACTTATTGACGTAAAGGAAGGCGCCGGCGTTATCTCCGGCGCAAATGAGAGAGCTGTGCTTATCGCGGCTTACCGCTATCTGCGCGAGCTTGGTATAAGATGGATTCGCCCCGGTGATGATGGGGAAGTTATCCCGAAAAAGCGGCTTGACAGGGAAGCTTTAACGGTAAGCGTTCGCGAAACTCCGTCTATACGTCACCGCTGTGTCTGCATCGAGGGTGCAGACGCTTATGAGCACATTTATAATATGCTAAGGTGGATACCGCGCAACGGTATGAACACGTACTATTTGCAGATCCTGCCGCCTATGCCCTTCTTTAACCGTTGGTACGCGCACACGCACAATCCGCTTCGCTCACCCGAGCCGTTCGGACTGCCCGAGCTTAACGCGACGGTGGCGCGACTCGATGAGGAGATCGCAAAGCGCGGACTGCTTTACCACGCGGGCGGTCACGGTTGGCATTGGAAGGCACTTGGCTTTGAGTTCCGCGTGAACGATCCCGACTCGCCGCTCTTAACGCCCGAGATCAAGGAAATGTTCGCGATGATAAACGGCGAGCGAAAGCTTGACAGCCGAGGAATGGGCTTTACACAGCTTTGCTACTCGAACCCGAAGGTAAGACAGAGAATGGCTGATGCGGTGGTTGATTACTGCAAGGCTCATCCGCTTGTAAACTATCTGCATTTCTGCATTGCTGACGGATTCAACAATCAGTGCGAGTGTGAGGAATGTCAGAAGATGCGCCCCGCAGACTACTACGTTATGGTGCTTAACGATATCGACGAGCGGCTTAACAAAGAGGGCATTAATACAAAGCTTTCGTTCGGCGCGTACTGCGACCTTCTTTGGGAGCCGCGTCACGAAAAGATTAAGAATCCCGACAGATTTATTCTCGATCTCTCGCCTATATCGCGCGTTTATACGAACAGTTACCTTGATATAAACACCGAGTATAACGAGCCGCTGCCCGAATACGTTCGCAATAAGGTAACGCTCCCGCGCTCGTTTGAGGCAAATTTCGCGTTCCTCAACAAGTGGCGAGAGGGCACCGACTTCGACAGCTACGTGTTTGAATACAATATGATGTGGGACCACTATCTCGATCCCGGTTATATGAACTGCGCGAGAGTATTACACATCGACGTAACCCACATTAAAGAAAAGCTTAATATGAACGGATGGATAAGCTGTCAGGAGAACCGCGCGGCCTTCCCGACGGGACTTCCCGTATACGCGATGGCGAAGGGACTCTGGGACAAGGATTCAAAGTTTGAGGACATTTGCGACGAGTATTTCACCGCGGCGTTCGGCGAGTATTCGCGCGACGTCCAGGACTACCTATGGAAGATTACCGAGCTTTTCGATCCGCAGTTTATGCGCAACGACCACATTGAGGCGCTTCCCACGGCGTATGAGAGAGCGGAGAAGATCATCGCGCTGACACACGAGTTTGAGGCATCGCATATCGCACCGAACAAGGACGTTAATGCGTCGTGGATGTATCTCTCGTATCACGCGGAGTATTGCAGACTCTATGCCGAGGTCATCAAGCGTTACGCGAAAAATGACATCGAAGGTATTAAAGAGTGGAGCGAAAAGTACAACCTCTTTATATTCGGTAACGAGCCTGTGCTTCACACGGTTCACGACCCCTCACTCTTTACAGAGATATTCCCGCGCTGGCTTAAGCGTGCATTCTCAACAGTTGTGGATACCACGGTCGATTTTTAAACAAGGAGAATTACAATGACTACCATTACACTTGCTAAAATAGGGAAGAATACCACGGTGAATTTTGCCGTGGACGAGCTTTGCAAATACCTTAAGATGATGGATAAGACCGTCCTTATCGACCGCCGCGTTTACGACGAGTACGACGCTTCGGCGAATGGCGTTATCTGGGTAGGTCTTACGCCGATGGTTAAGTATCAAAAGCTCGACGACGAGATTATGATAGACGTAAAGGCGGGCGCAGGTGTTATTACCGCTGCCAACGAACGTGCGGTACTTATCGCAGCTTACCGCTTCCTTCGTGAGCTCGGTTGCAGATGGATCCGCCCCGGCGACGACGGCGAGATCATTCCCGAAAAGAAGCTCGAAAAGGCAGAAGTTAACGTGAGCGTTCGCGAGATGCCCTCGAATAGATACAGAGGCATCGTTATCGAGGGTGCATCGCACTATGAGCACATCTATAATATGATCAACTGGATGCCCAAGGTTTCGCTCAACGCATACTACTTCCAGTTCTATGCCGGCGACGCATTCCTTCACCTTTGGTATATGCACAAGTACAACCCCTTTATCGCACCCGAGGAATATACCTTCGAGGAGGCGCTTCACACCAAGACCTGCATCTTTGACGATCTTGCAAAGCGCGGCATAATCGGCGTTGGCCCCGGTCACGGCTTTTGCCTTTTCCCGTTCGGTATTTATGAGATCCACGCGGAGCCCGACGATCCACGCATCAATGACGACTTTATCTCCTGCATGGCAGAGATTGACGGCAAGCGCGGTCTTTTCAAGGATAAGGTCAACTTCACACATCTTTGCTATTCGAATCCCGCTGTCCGTAAGCGTATGATCGACGGCGCGATCAAATACTGCCTTGAGCACCCCACGATCGAGCTGCTTCGCTTCGGACTTGCAGACGGCATGAACAACCACTGCGAGTGCGAACAGTGCCGTAAGATGCGTCCGTCCGACTGGCTTATGATGCTTCTCAACGAGCTTGACGAGGCTCTGAGTGCGAACGGTCTTGAAACAAAGGTTGGCTTCTCGGCGTACGTTGACACGCTCTGGCCGCCCGAGCACATCAAGGTAAACAACCCCGACAGATTCGTATTTAACCTCTCGCCCTCGAGCCGTACGTACTCGAAGCCGCTTTATGAGGTGGACGTTGATCCTGCAACCGTCACGCTTCCGCCGTATGAGCGCAATAAGCTTAATATGCCGCGTGACGTTGAAACGCTCGTTGCGCTTTATTGGCAGTGGAAGAAGTGGCTTGGCACAAAGTCGACCATCTTCGACTATCAGATGATGTGGGACCACTTCCTCGATCCCGGATACGCTACCTGCGCGAAGATACTTCACGCGGATGCAACCGGTCTAAATAAGCTCGATTTTATCGGATATTTCAGCTGTCAGGAGCAGAGAGCGGCATTCCCGACATGCTTGCCCGTATACGCACTCGCGGCCGGACTTTGGGACAAAAACTCGAAGTTCGAGGACATCTCAAGCGACTATTACGCGGCGGCATTCGGAGAGGACGGAGCGGCTGTAGAAGCATATCTTCAGAAGATTTCCGACCTATTTGATCCCGTGTTTATGCGCAACGAAAATCCCGAGGCTCACCGTACCGCACCGGCGCGTATGGATGCTATCGATGCGCTCGTTGATGAGTTCAAGGCGTCGCACATTGATGTAAGCAAAGATAAGAACGCGTCCTGGAAGTACCTTTGGTACCACGCGGACTACTGTAAGCACTATACCGAGCTTATCCGCGCGTACATCACCGGCGACGAGGCTCTTATCGAAGAAAAGACCAAGGCGTTTACACACTATCATTTCAGCATTGAGCCCGAAACTCATACCGTACTCGACAACTTCCAGTTTGACGAGGTATATCAGCGTTGGATCAAGCGTGTGTTTGCAAACAAGCCTACAAACGAGGTCGATTTCTGATAGACGCAGTTGATTCGTCCATAAAAACAGTTGATTCACCCCTTGAAATTTAGAGCTGCAGATTATATACTTATTATATTAAGTGTAGAATCAGGAGGGAATATATGATCACAATTACACTTGCCAAAATAGGCACGCATCAGACTGTATCTTATGCAGTTGACGAGCTTGCTCGCTGCCTTAAGGCGCTCGACAAGAGTCTTCTTATCGACCAGCGCACCTACGATGCTTACGACGCAAATATAGCGAACGTAATCTGGGTAGGTCTTACTCCGGCAGTTTCGGAGGATAAGGCGAACGATACCATTCTCATCGATGTAAAGGACGGCGCAGGCGTTATTACCGGCGCGAATACACGTGCGGTTCTTATCGCGGCTTACCGCTTCCTCAATAAGCTCGGATGCGTTTGGGTACGTCCCGGAGCTGACGGCGAGGTTATCCGCGCACGCAAGCTTGACAAGGCGGACATCACTGTGAATATAAACGAAACTCCTTCGTATCCGCACCGCTGCATTTGCATTGAGGGTGCTGACGCGTACGAGCATATTTTCAATATTCTTGAGTATATGCCGAGAGTAGGTCTTAACGAATACTACATTCAGTTTATGACTCCCACTCCGTTCTTTAACCGTTGGTATGACCATTTACACAATCCTCACCGCGAACCTGAATCGATTTCGGTTGAGGATTCCTACCACATAAAGTATCGCGTGGAGGAGGAAATGGCGAAGCGCGGCATCATCTACTACGGTGTAGGTCACGGCTTTACCTATGACCCGTTCGGCTTTGACGTAACCTTCAAGGGTGACGATTCGCCGCTTATCACGCCCGAGCTCAGAAGCTATTTCGCCGAAGTTAATGGCGAGCGCAAGCTTTATAACGACAAGATCGCGTTCACTCATCTTTGCTACTCGAACCCGAAGGTTAGAGAGATCATGGCCGATGCTGTCGTTGAATACGTTAAGAAGAACCCGACCGTTGACTACCTCTGCATCTCGCTCGCAGACGGCGTAAACAACTACTGCGAGTGCGAGGAGTGCCAGAAGCTTACTCCTGCGGACTGGTACACGATGATCTTTAACGATATGGACGAAAAGCTCACCGCAGCAGGTCTTGACACCAAGCTTGTGTTCGACGTTTACGTTAACACTATGTGGGCGCCGATCAAGGAGCGCATCAAGAACCCGAGCCGTGTTATGCTTCAGTTCGCGCCGATCACGCGCACATACTCCGCGGCGTTCATCGACACTCCGATGGATAAGGAAATCGAGATTCCGCCGTATGTTCACAACAAGGTTGAAATGCCGCGTGACCTCGGCCTTAATATCGCGCTTCTCGAAAAGTGGAGAGAGGTTCTCGATGCCGAGAACACTATCTTCGACTACCACCTTATGTGGGACCACTATCTCGATCCCGGCTACGTTTCCTGCGCGAGAACGCTCCACCGCGACGTTACCACGCTCGATAAACTCGGCTTCACCGGCTACATAAGCTGTCAGGAGCAGAGAATAGCGTTCCCGACTGCACTCCCGATGTATGCGATGGCTCGCGGTCTGTGGGATAAGGACTCGAAGTTCGAGGACGTTTCGCGCGATTATTTCGCAGAGGCATTCGCCGAGGACGGACCCGCAGTTGAAGCATATATGGCGAAGCTTTCCGAGCTGTTTGATCCCAAGTTCATGCGTAACGAAAAGCCGGAGGCTCACCGTACCGCTCTCGCTCGTATGGAAGCTATCGACGCGCTCGTTGACGAGTTCAGAGCAGCATACATCGACAGGAAGAAGGACTCCGACGCATCGTGGAT
This sequence comes from Candidatus Flemingiibacterium sp., assembly GCA_045634005.1. Taxonomy (GTDB): domain Bacteria; phylum Bacillota; class Clostridia; order Oscillospirales; family CAG-272; genus Flemingiibacterium. The sequence continues at coordinate 16,399 of JAZQZL010000024.1, forward strand.
GTATCTGTCCTACCACGCTGATTACGTTAAGATGTACGCGGAGCTCATCCGCCGCTATTCTCACGGCGACGAGGCTCTTATCGAGGAGCAGACCAAGGCATTCAGCGCCTTCCATTTCGGACTTGAGCCCGTGCTTCATACCGTACTCGACTCCTGCCTCTTCGACGAGGTTTATCAGCGTTGGATCAAGCGTGTTTACTCCAACAAGCCTACAAGCGAGGTTGACCTTTAAAATCAAAACGGACGGCATAAGCCGTCCGTTTTTTGTTGACTGTCGAAAAATCGCTATAATTCGGCGCACTTAAACTTTAGTATATTATTTAGTTTGACACTTGACCTTGCAGACTTTTTCTGATATAATTATATATAATAAAATATATACGAGGTGTTTACTATGAAAAAACGCGCAATAATCAGTTTAACCGACAAGACCGGTGTTGTTGACTTCGCTCGCGAGCTTGACGCTCTCGGCTACGAAATTCTCTCGACCGGCGGTACTTGGAAGGTCATCAACGAAGCAGGTATCCCCGTAACTCAGGTTTCCGACGTAACGGGCTTCCCGGAGTGCCTTGACGGTCGCGTTAAGACCCTTCACCCGATGATCCACGCAGGTATCCTCGCAATGCGTGGCAACCCCGAGCATATGGAGCAGATCGAGAAGCTCGGCGTAACCCCTATCGACATCGTTGCAATCAACCTCTATGCATTTAAGGACACTATCTTAAAGCCCGGCGTAAAGCGTGAGGACGCTATCGAAAACATCGATATCGGCGGTCCTACTATGCTTCGTGCGGCTGCAAAAAACTATCAGGACGTTTCCGTTATCGTTGATCCTGCAGACTATGCGACCGTTATCGACGAATTAAAGGCAAACGGCAAGGTAAGCGTTGACACCAACCTTAAGCTTGCTTACAAGGTATTCAATCACACTGCAGCTTACGACACCCTCATTCAGTCGTATCTCCGCGTACAGACCGGTATGCCTATATTCCCCGAGAAGCTCTCGCTCACCTATGAGAAGGTTCAGGATATGCGCTACGGTGAGAATCCCGGTCAGACCGCGGCATTCTACAAGGAAATCGGCAACGAGTTCGGCGGCACTCTCGCAGCGGCAGAGCAGCTTCACGGTAAGGAGCTTTCCTACAACAACATCAACGACACCAACGGTGCTCTTGAGTGCCTCAAGGAGTTCGACGAGCCCTGCGTTGTTGCGGTTAAGCACGCTAACCCCTGCGGCGTCGGCGTTGCAAAGGATATTTACAGCGCATATATGAATGCGTACAATGCGGATCCCGTATCCATCTTCGGCGGCATTATCGCTTGCAACCGCAAGGTTGACGCGGCTACCGCAGCAGAAATCAACAAGATCTTCGTTGAGATCGTTATCGCTCCCGATTTCGATGCTGACGCACTCGAGATCCTTATGGCGAAGAAGAACATCCGCATTCTTAAGCTTCCCGAGATCTCCAAGCCTAACACCAAGGAAATGCTCGATATGAAGCGCGTTGCGGGCGGTCTGCTCGTTCAGGAGCGCGACATCGGCATATACGACGAGGCAGAGCTCAAGGTTGTTACAGAAAAGGCTCCCACCGCAGAGCAGATGGCTGACCTCAAGTTCGCTATGAAGGTTGTTAAGCACACCAAGAGTAACGCTATCGTTCTCGCAAAGAACGGTATCACCACCGGTATCGGCCCCGGCCAGACCAACAGAATCACCGCTCTCGATCTCGCTATTCGCTACGCTAACGAGCTCGACGGTGCAGAGAAGAACCGCGCAGCAGGCTCCGTAATGGCGTCCGACGCATTCTTCCCGTTCCCGGACTGCGTTGAGGCTGCATACAAGGCAGGCATCACTGCAATCATTCAGCCCGGCGGCTCCATTAAGGATCAGGAATCCATCGACGCTGCTAACAAGTACGGCATCGCAATGGTATTCACCGGTCAGCGTCACTTCAAGCACTAATTAAAACCCAAACGGACGGCTCAACGCCGTCCGTTTTTTTGTGTCGTTTTTTCTTGACAAAACCTTGTGAATATGGTAGAATATTTACATAGATAAAAGGGAAGAATACCCACACAAACGGAGATGATATAATGAGAAAAACAAAGCTTATCTGCACAATAGGTCCCGCGTGTGAGGACGAGGCAACGCTTCGCCAGATGTGTATCGAGGGAATGAACGTCGCAAGACTCAACTTCTCCCACGGCACCCACGCTGACCATCAGACAAAGATCGACACCATCAAGAAAATTCGTGAGGAATTAAACCTTCCTATTGCAATAATGCTTGATACGAAGGGCCCCGAATACAGAATCAAGACCTTCGAAAACAAGAAGATCACCCTTAAAGAAGGCGACACCTTCATCTTCACAACCGACGACATCGTCGGAAACAACGAGCGCGTTGCGGTAAACTATGCTAACCTCACAAAGGACCTTTCCGTCGGCGATACACTGACCGTTAACAACGGTCTCGTTATCTTCAACGTAACCGAGATAAAGGGAAGCGATGTTATCTGCAAGGTCGTAGTCGGCGGCGATCTCTCTGACCGCAAGAGCATGCATTTCCCGGGCGTTCTTATGAAGCACGACTTCTTAAGCGCGCAGGATAAAGAGGACCTTCTTTTCGGCATCAAGAATGACATCGACTTCGTTGCGGCATCGTTCGTATCCACAAAGCAGGACGTTTCCGACATTCGAACCTTCCTCAACGAAAATGGCGGCGAGAATATCGACATTATTGCGAAGATCGAAAACCGTGCGGGCGTTGACAATATTGAGGAAATATGCGAGCTTGCGGACGGCATTATGATCGCGCGCGGCGACCTTGGCGTTGAAATTCCGTTTATCGAGGTTCCTGCAATTCAAAAATACCTTATTAACAAGTGCCGACTTCTCGGTATTCGCGTTATCACAGCGACGGAGATGCTCGAGTCGATGATACACAACCCGCGTCCGACGCGCGCGGAGCTTTCCGACGTTGCAAACGCCGTATACGACGGTACGTCCGCGGTAATGCTTTCGGGCGAGACCGCATCGGGTAAATACCCTGTGAAGGCTGTAAAGAACATGGTCGAGATAGCAGAGTACACCGAAACGAAGATCGATTACAGTGCTCGATTCAAGACTAGCGAGTTCAAGATCCGCAATAATATCGACGCGCTTTCACATTCGGCTTGCTCGATGGCTATCGCACTTAATGCGAAGGGACTTGTCGTAAACTCTATAAGCGGTAAGACCGCTCGAATGGTCAGCCGCTTCCGCTCGCCCGTTGATATTCTCGGTATGACGACAAATGAAAAGGTTTGGCGCAAGCTCAACTTAAGCTGGGGTGTAACTCCCGTTATGTGCGAGGAATTTTCCTCGATCGAGGTTATGTTCTACAGCGCGATGAAGCGCGCGAAGGAGATATACAAGCTCGAACGCGGCGACAGCGTGGTTCTTACCGGCGGTCAGATCAACGGCAAATCCGGTAACTCCAACATCATCAAAATCGAAGAGGTCAACTAACAAAACGGGCGAGTTAAACTCGCCCGTTTTTCTTTATGTATTTCTGAATTTTTGCGGTGGCACTCCGACTCTATCCTTGAATTGTCTGATAAAATGCTCGGTGTTTTTGTAGCCGCATTCGACGGCAATCTCTCCTATCGGGTGAAGGGTGCTTGAGAGTAGCATCTTTGCGTTCGTGACGCGCGCATTTATCACGTCCTCTGTGCAGGATATCTCGAACATCTCTTTATATAGGCTTTGAAAATACGAGCGGCTCAAATTAAGCTCGCGCGACATTCGTTCAACCGTCCAATCCTCACTCGGATTTTTGTATATATTAATTCGAAGCGCGTTAAGCTCCTCAAAATATCTGGTGCTTGTGGTGCGAACTTTTTCTGACTCGCTTTTTATTATGTAGAGAAAAGCCATTCCTAGATTTGTGAGTATTTGTGCGCGGTATTTGCTTGGTGCTCCTCTGAACACTCTTTTTATCTGCGCGAGGGTGTCTGAAACATGTGCAGGATCGGACGGGGTAATCAGCGTATCAGTCAGAATAGTAGAAAATATCAGTTGCTCGAAATCATCCTCGAAGTCGAAGTGCATATAATCGTGAAGGAATTCTACTCCGTCTGCATAGTAGCTCTGTATTTTGTGCTTGTCAAATAATATGATCTCGCCGTTGCCAACCGACACATACTCGCCGTTTACCATTACCTTTGCGGGGGATTTGAACATAACAAAAAGATAGTCGGAGCGACCGTTCGGTCTGTGAAGCTTTAAGTCGGCACTTTGCACGTTGTTGACGTCGCAGGCTGTTATACGCATAACTAAACCCTTTCGAAATAGTACAATATATCAATTATATAATATTATACATCATTGAAATATTTTTGTCAAGCACTTATAATGTAAGTGAAGGAAGTGATCAAATGCTTACAGCTTTAAAGGCGGAAATGACCGCTTACTATAGAAAAATGGATATGAGGCCTTGGATGACGTTTGCTGACAAGGACGTTGAGGCGAAGTTTAAGGCGCAGTATGAGTGCATACTTGCCGAAATGGATGCGTTTTACGCCGAAAATCCAACTACTCCGACACCGCTTCTCAAAAGTAAGATACACTCGCTTATGGCAGAGTATGCCAAGCCGATAATATTTAAGGAAAGTCCGTTTTTCTTCGAGCTTTCCTACAACCATTCGCGCTCTCGCGGACTTAACAAAAATACGCCTGCGTGCTGGCTCACGATGAAAAAAGATGCCGAGCTTGAACGATTGCATCCCGAATATCCGGAGATGACAGCGCGCTATTTACCGTACTTCGACAGAGAAACTAACAACATTTGCTCGCACAATGAGCCCTTTGATCGCGACCACAATACGCTTAATTATAGGGAGCTTTTATCGGTCGGAATCGGCGGCATCAGAAAAAAAGCAGAGGGGCGCCTTAAAGAGCTTAAAGAGGGAACGGACGAATATAATTTCTGTCTTGCGGCTGTAGAGAGCTGTGACGCCGTTATTGCTATCGCTCATAAATTCGCAGATAAGGCGGAAGAGCTTTTAGGTGGCGAGCTTACGTCAGCACAGCGCGAAAACCTTGAGCTTATTGCAAAAGCTGCGCGAAGAATTCCGGAAAATCCGCCCGAAACCTTCTATGAAGGTCTTGCGATGATGATATTTATGCGCGAGGTCACACCGACGCTCGAAAACGTCGCAATTTCGCAGCTCGGTCACGTTGACCTCTCACTTATCGGACTTTACGAGCGCGATATTGCGCAAGGACGTATAACCGAAGCCTATGCAAGACGCCTTATCGCGGTTTCTATGATGCACACCGACGTCAAATTCGACGTCGAGAACAATAAGTGGCCCGAGTCGAGCGCGTGCATAACACTTGGCGGATGCGATGAGAACGGAGCTACTGTATTTAACGCTCTGACACGGCTGTATATCGAGGAACACCACCAAAATCATCGCTTGAATCCGAAGCTTTGCTGTCGCTACTCGGCGAATTCTCCCGAGGATTACTTAAAGCTAATCGGAAAGGCACTCCTCGACGGTCACAACAACTTCGCTCTTACGAATGATGATATTGTCATCCCATCTCTCGTGGAAAGTAGCGTGGAGGTAAATGACGCGCGGCTTTATACAAACGGCGGCTGTACGGAGATGATGCTCGAGGGGTTCGGTCATACGGAGGGAACAGCATTCTATATCTCGCTGCTTCGCTTTTTCGACGTATTCCTTCGCGGCGATGATACGGCAAAGCTCATTTCGCCGATCGAAAACGCGGATACGTTTGAATCGTTTTACTCCGAGTTTATCGCGAAATTCAAGGCGTTTTACGACGTTATGATCGACCAGCGCAACTTCCGCCAGAGCTTTTATAAAAAGGCAGTATCGGCTCCGCTTTTCTCGGCCATGCAGATAGGCTGTATCGAAAACGGCCGCGACTACATCGAAGGCGGAGCGAAGTACAATCTTTCAACTGTGGCGCTTGTCGGACTTTCTAGCCTGATTGATTCGATCTGGTCGATTAAAGAGCTTGTTTACGAGAAAAAACGCATCACGCTCGACGGCTTCAGAAGCGTTCTTGCGGATAATTGGCAAGGCCACGAGGATTTTCGCCGCGAGGTCGTAAAATTACCGAAATATGCCCACAACGTTCCCGAGGTTGACAGCTTTGCCAACCGCTTGATTGCCGACGTAGCCTCTGTTATCAAATCGCGCACAAATGAGCGCGGCGGCACTTGTTTACCGAGCGTATTTGTATATTCGTTCAACAGAACGTTCGCGCCGTGTCTGCGCGCAACTCCCGACGGCAGATACGATTTTGAGATTTTATCGATCGGATGCGGCCCGAGCTCGATAAAGCCGCTTACCGATATAACCGCGCCGATAAACACGCTTAGACATGTGAACTTTGGCGTATGCGGCGGCGCTAACGTAGTGCTCGATATGATACTTCCGTCAAGCGAACACTTCGGTGAGGATAATTTTGCAGCTTTTGTAAAAAGCTGCGCAATGAGCGGATGTGTAACACTTCAGCCGAACGTCCTCTCGAAAGAAGAGCTTATCGACGCGAAGGCTCATCCCGAGCGACACAAAAACCTCTTTGTACGCGTTTGCGGACTGTCGGTTTATTTTACCGCGCTTTCGCCCGAGGTTCAGGACGAGATCATAGACAGAAATTTCTATAACTAATAAAGAAAAGGACGGCTTGGGCCGTCCTTTTTTATTTATCCTCGGGAGTATATGCAGGGCAAGGGCAGAAGCGCTCCTTGTCGATTTCAAAATACGGTACGAGCTTTATGTTTCCTTCAACGGGAATGTAAGCACTACTCGGTCCATTTGCAATTCGCTCAAGCTTCGTCACGTCAACCTTGATCTGCGGAATGTCGCCCTTGATTCCGGGCATTGCGCCCTTGTAGTCGCCGACGAGCGCCATAAGGCAAGGTCCGTAAACGAATGCAGAGCGCGGTACGCCGTTAACCTTGGGATTGCTTCCCGAAAACTGCTCGGCACCCTTGTAGATCACCGTGCGAAGTGCTGTATCAAAGGTGACCGTAACGGTGTCGCCGTCAGCCCAAACGCGGTCAAGCTCGACAAACGAGCCGGATGCAACGCGAAGAGGAGCCTTGCCCGAAACAGCGACGGTTGCTTCACTTGCCCAATCGGGAATACGTATCTTAAGGCGTTTTTTCGTGTCGGGTGCTTTTGTAACAGTGAGCACAAGACGCTTTTTATCGAATATATCGGCATCGCTCGAAAGGCTGAAGCCGTCTGTTTCAAGCTCGGCGCTGATAAACTGATTTACATAAACGATGTTGTCGGCATACGAGAAAACGTACTTCGGCAGGTCACCGAGAAGATGCGTTGCCATGATCTCGCAGCAGGTGCTGACGCTTCTGCCGGGATCCTTGTAGTTGTGAAGGAAATTGTGATATCTGATGCCGCCGTCGGGAGAGAGGACGGTGGTTGCTATGTTAAAGAGCACCTCTTCGATCTCTCTGCTGTATTTCGGCTCATCGGGGAAAAGCTGTGCAAGCTCGGTGTTTATCCACACCCAGAAAACGCTCGCGCAGGTTTCGCCGGTGTGCTTTTGTGCCATATGATATGAGCCGGGCAGATACGGTCCGTCGGTTTCGCATATAGCGGTCATACCGCCAACGTGGATATAGTAACGCTTGTATACGTCCCAGCCGCCAAGTGCAACGTCGAGGTAATACTTATCGCCCGTGAGCTGATACTCCTTCACTGCCGCAAGAACGGCCAAAAGCACGTAGCAATGCGGTCTGTCGCCGGGATAGTGGCTGAAGGTGAGCGGATTTCTCTTTATGAATTCCTCCTCCAAGAATCTCTGATCGAGATACTTCTGATGGAAGATAACGTCCTTCATCTGTCCAACCTCAGTCTGTGCGAGCATAAGGTGACCCGTGAGGGCGTTTGTCGCGTTGTGACCGTAGTGAAGCGTGTATTTGTAGTCGGTGGACTCGAGCCAATCGTACATTCTGCGCGCAAGGTCGAGCGCCTTCTTGTTAACTTTACCCGCCGCAGCTATGCCGTGTGTCCAGAAAATGCGGTCGAAGTTTTTGCGCTCGCTATCCATAAGGGCATCAACCGTGTTTTCACCGTGAGGCGTGTAGATGGTTCCGTAAATCTCCTCGGGATAGTAGTTTGAGTAGCCGTCCTCGCGAGTCTGTGATTCTATCTTGTCTATAAGCTTGTCGAGTGAGTCGCGAAGCTCCTCGTCGCGCGTCCAGAGATAAGCCTTGGAAAGTCCTGCGAGCATACGTCCGTCGCTTGCCGCGGGAAGCCAAGCCGTCCAGCCGGTTTTAGGATTATCTGTGACACCCTCGTTTGCGGCGATGTGATACGGAAGCGTCGCGCAGAGCTTGATGCGCTTTACAAATCTGTCGAAAAGCTCGCCGAAAGCACCGCCAAGCTTTACGCCTTCAGAGGGCATTTTTGCCTTGTATTCAAGCTTTTTGTAAGCGGAAGAGTCGCGCGTCGGACGGTCAGCTTTTATCTCGTTATACTCCGCCTGCAGCTTTTCTTCAAAATATACGTCGACGTTGAGTAACTCCTCTGTGTCAACGCTGTAAACGACGTCTCCGCTCATCGCTGTTATGTAAAGCGAGTGAACGCCATAGTTGGTTTTGAACTCATTTGCGAAAACGTCCTTGCCACCGTCAAGCGAGCAGAGAAGCGTTCCCTTGGCATCGATCTTTATGTAGTCGCCCTTAAACATAAGGACAGCTTTGGCGTAGTCGCCAAGACAGATCTTTTTCGTGCCACTATTTTCCCAACGACCGAAAAACATTATCTTTTCGGGATTGGCGCAGTAGATTCCCATAACGTGAACCGCCTTTCAAAAGTTAGGACATCGTCCGTTGCTTGTATTATAGCATTAAGGGGAGTGCTTGTCAATCTTTACGGGAAATAAACGCGCCGTTTAACCATAACATTTTTCTATACGTTTTTAGGCTTTAGTTATACCTTGTGTTTTGTAAGGTACGATATTAAAAGGACGGCTTTCGCCGTCCTTTTTCCTACATATCCTTCTTTATTCGCTCGAGCGCTGCCTTTTCGATTCGCGAGACCTGCGCCTGCGAGATGCCGATCTCGCTCGCGATCTCCATTTGTGTGCGCCCCTTGAAGTAACGCATATCAATGATGCTTTTCTCGCGCGGAGACAGCTTTTTCATCGCCTCACGGAGCGCTATATCCTCGAGCCACGCTTCGTCGGTGTTGTCGGTGTCGCTGATCTGATCCATAATATATATGGAGTCACCGCCGTCGGTGTAGATCGGTTCGAAAAGGCTGACGGGTTCGACTATCGCCTCGAGTGCCGCACCGACATCTTCTTTGGATACGCCGAGCGATTTCGCGATATCTTCAACTGTCGGCTCGCGATCGAGCGTGCGGACAAGCTGCTCGCGTGCACCGAGTGCACGGTACGCAAGGTCGCGTACGGAGCGGCTGACGCGCACCGCGTTGTTATCGCGCAGATAGCGGCGGATTTCACCTATGATCATAGGAACGGCGTATGTGGAAAACTTCACGTCGAGCGTCGTATCGAAATTATCGACTGCTTTAATTAGCCCGATGCAGCCGACCTGAAACAGATCGTCAAGGTTTTCGCCGCGCGATGCGAAGCGTTGGATTATCGACAGAACAAGGCGAAGGTTCCCAGCGATAAGATCGTCGCGAGCGACGGTGTCACCGTCTTTTGCGCGCATCAAAAGCTCACGCTTTTCATCGGCGGTGAGCGTTTTGAGAGTAGAGGTATTAACGCCGCAGATTTCCACCTTGCGGCCGTAGGTTGATGACTTCATAACGTATGGCTGCCTTCCCATTTACAAGACTCTATTGGTAGTATTGCCGCAAGGTCGAAGCCGTTATGCAGTCATAATTTTGTATTGTTTTGGTAAAAGAAAAAGCTCGCACGGTTTACCGTACGAGCAAGGCTTTGTATTCGATTGTGCCGAATGGGCGAAGGAGCTTAAACTATATTATTCCGATAAGCTCTCGCGCCAAATCGGTATGGTAAATTCTTCGCTTGGGAAGAAAGTACGGGATCTGTAAAATTCAATTGTACCGGACGAAAGATCTACCCAAGCAGAGTAATAGCTCCAGCTTTGAACTAAATTAAGCTCGGTTTCATACAGTATGGTATTATCTTCAAGCGAAATGTATTGTATTGAATTTTCTTCGCCGTTGTATATGGCAACAACATCGTCGTATGCAAATAAGATTCTGTTGTATCCGTAGCATTTGTATACAACCTCTGCACAGCCGGTATCGTCATTAAGATACAAAAGCTCATCTAGTATATGCTGCTTCAGATAAAAGTGATGCATTCCGTCACGCTTAATAATTGATACGGCGTATTTGTCGGAAATTACAAAGTCATACCAGCCGCCGGAGAAGGGGCTTACTTCGTCATACTCTGCGGGAATTTCATATCTATACTTGGCGATATCCGCATATGTTTCTTCGGCGTAAATCTCTATGTAACCATCATCCTCGCATATCTGCATTCCCAAATCACAGTCAGTCACTCTAACATAGAAGTCGATGTCTTTGTCAAATACACCCGATGCATAAAATATGAGGAACAAAAAAGCTCCGCAATACAGTGTGAATAGTGAAATACATACAACTATAAAAATCTTAATTGGTTTAGGCATAATTTTATTCCTTTATATCAACGTACACGCCGTTCACCGTAACGTCTGCGTCGGCGCGAACGAGCACGTACTTAACGCCGTCGATGACGCGAGTTTCAACGAGGTCGCCGCGCTCGGGGTTTACCTTTATTACGACGTCGGGAGTCTTTATTTCAAGCTTTCTCGGCTCGACTATGTTGCGCGGGTGTATCGGCGCGCACGTGCCGTACTCCTCATCGCACTTTTTCTTGAAGTCCTCGATCTTTTCCTCGGGTACGCTCAAATTCGTGAGCACGCTCGCGATCTCGGTACGCGTTATCGTAAGCTGCTCGGGTACACGGAGATTTTTGTGCTCCTCGATACGGAGCGCAACGTCATCGTGCACCGCCTTGACGACCTCGTACGAGCACTCCTTACCAAGCGTGTCGGAAAGCAGAGTTTCGAAGATGTTCTTCTGCTGACCTGCGGGCAAGGGAAGCTCTGTCGCAAAGATGTTTTTTGCAAAAGCTTCCGAGCTGTCGTCAACGTTTTTTACGTAGTACAGAGCGTTGTAGATGTTCGTCTTGCGCGTGTCGAACGCGGGGAAGATGAATCCAAGCTCGGGCGCGGACACATTCCACTCGCACGAGCGTGTGTGGAAGCTTTGCTTTGTCGTGTCGTACGCGAGCGTTGCTTTTGCTTCCTTGACGGGGCAGACAGCGCACATTATGTAGGTGAACATCGAGGTAGATTCCGCGGACTCGCCCTCGTCGAAATGCTTGGTCGGTACGTCGTAAGTGTCGGTCATAAGAAGAATTAAGTTGTTGCCCTCGAGCGCGAGTCCCTCGGTAGCCTTGTCGAAGAATTTCTTCGCCGCCTCAACGTCCTTTATGCGCGAGGTGCGAAGCGTTTGCAATAGCTTGTGCTCCTCGCCCGACTCGACCTGTCCCATAGAGAACGCGATGTCAACGAGGTTTTTGCCGTTGATGCCCGACAGCGCGCGGCGGAATATTGAGAGATATTTCTCACTTTCCTCCTCGGGAAGCATAAAAAACGGTGTTTCAAACTCGTGTATGGTTTCCTTGTTGGCGTTAATATAACGTCCGCGAAGGGTAGTGATGTTGTGCTTTTCGGGGGCGAGCCTACGGCGAAGCTCGGCAATTTCTTTATCTGTCATAATGTAGTTACCTCTTAAAATTATTACGTCAATTATACCGCATTGCCGTCTTGAAATCAAGCGTTAAATTGTTAAATATAATCGCATACGAACTTGACTTTTACTGTGCGGTGTGTTATACTTAAAATAATGTTAAAAACGCCTTGGAGGAACACAAATGAACATTAAAGAATATCTTGATTTTCTCGCAAATCCCGACGAAAACGAAAAGCCGCTTGACCACGTTGCAGAGGATGGCGGACTTACGAGCATCTTCCGCACGATAGGTTGTATTGGTGACAGCCTTGCATCGGGCGAAATGGAATCCACCGACGCCAAGTGCGAGCGCAAGGCCTTCCACGATATGTTTGAATATTCGTGGGGACAGTATATGGCGCGCGCATCCGGTGTTAACGTGTACAATTTCTCGCGCGGCGGTATGACCGCAAAGGAGTTCGCAGAAACCTTCGGCTACTCGGGCTGCTTTAACAAAAAGAACGCTTGCCAGGCTTACGTTATCGCACTTGGCGTTAACGATCTTCTCAACACGAAGATCGCCGTCGGCACGGCTGACGATATGTGGGACGGCACCCTCAGCGCAGAGCCTGTCACCTCTTACGCCGGATACTACAACTGGATAATCAAAAAGTGCAAGGAGATTCAGCCCGACGCTAAATTCTTCCTTGTGAATATGCCGCGCTCCGAGTATCGCGGTGAGGCAGGCGCAAAGGTTCGCGAGGCTTGCCATAATATCATCAACGATATCGCAAAGAAGCACACCAACACCTATGTTATCGACCTCTACAGCTATATGCCTGAGAACGTTGGAAGGTACATGGATCTTTTCTATCTCGGTACACATTTAAGCGCTGCGGGATATATGTTCACGGGCAAGGTTATAATGTCTTATATCGACTACATAATCAGACACAACTACGAGGACTTCGTTCAGGTACCGTTCATCGGTCTTGATATTCATAATCATAACTATAAGTGGTAAATGTGAATGAATATAGACAAGTATATGGCGCGTATTATGGATACGCGCGCGGACGAAAAGCCGCTCGACAATATTGTTGACGACGGCGGTCTTACGGGCATTTTTCGCAACATAGTCGTTGTCGGCGACAGCCTTGCATCCGGCGAATTTCAGTCGTTTAACAAGGAACAGAACGTGCCGAAGTTCCACGATATGTTCTGGTATTCGTGGGGACAGTATATGGTGCGTGCGGCAGGTGTTAACGTGCAGAATTTCTCTCGCGGCGGTATGACTGCGAAGTTTTACCTTGAAACGTTCGGAAATTCCTTCGGCCGCTTTGATGTTGCCAATGCGGCGCAGGCGTATATTATGGCGCTCGGCGTTAACGACGTTCTCAATCAGAAGATGCCAATCGGCTGTGCTGACGATATGTGGGACGGAATCTTCGAGCACGAATCGACCTTTGCCGGCTATTACAACGCGCTTATAGAAAAGTACGAAAAGATACAGCCGGACGCGAAGTTTTTCCTTCTTACTATGCCAAAACGCGACGTCGAATACGTTGAAAACGACACTCTCAGAAGAGAATACCGTGAGCTTATCATCGAGATGGCAAAGCGCCGTAAAAACGCTTATGTTATCGACCTTTACGAGTATATGCCGGCGCATGATGAGAGCTTCAGAAAGCTATTTTATCTCGACGGCCATATGAATCCGATGGGATATATGCTTATGGGAAAGGTTATAATGTCCTATATCGACTACATAATCAGACACAACTATGAGGACTTTATCCAGGTGCCGTTCATCGGGCTTGACATTCATAATCATAACTACAAGTGGTGAGGGGCTTCGGGATTATGAATCTTAATCGGAGAAAAATGGTTGCACCGATTATAGTTACCGTTATTATGGTGCTGTATTACGCTGTATATTTTGTTTTTTTGATATCCTTACTCGAGGGAATTTGGAAATATGCGCTTGGCGTTATGCCGCTTATATTTGCGGTTATAACTGTCGCTGTTTGCGTTGAGAGAATAAGAGAAATAAAGAAAGGTGAAGAAGATGATATTAGTAAATACTGATTATATCAGCAACAAGGAGCTTGAAACTATAGGACTTGTAAAGGGAAGCACCATTCAGTCAAAGCACGTCGGCAAGGATATTATGCAGTCCTTTAAAACCCTTGTGGGTGGCGAGCTTACCGCTTACAACGAAATGATGAACGAAGCAAGAGCGATCGCAACGAAGCGTATGGTCGCAGAGGCAGAGGCGCTTGGCGCAGATGCTGTCGTTAACGTGCGCTATGCGTCCGCGGCAGTTATGCAGGGCGCAGCAGAGGTTATCGTTTACGGTACGGCAGTCAAGTTTGTAAACAAGTGATTTATCAAAAGCCCCGCCTTACGGCGAGGCTTTTATTATTTTCTTGTGGCACTTGACAAAATCGCGCATCTATAGTATAATAGATATAATATATATTTATAATTTTTGAAAGTAGGTGAAAAGCCCGAATGGACGGCGGCGGCCATAGTATACCTCCTTTATGCACGTCGGTTTTGAACGCACGCGCGTTTGATATCTACGTCTGGGTAACGCTCGAGCGCAACCTTCCGCTGCGTGAATGATGGCTCGCGTAAGCACTCGAACTAACCTCAAAAAGTATTAAAGGAGAAAATAATGTTGGAAGGCAATATATGGCTCTGTCTGCTTATTGAGGCAGGTCTTATCGCGTATTCTGCGATATTGACACGCGCCGAGATTGCATTTGCGGGTATGAGCGAGGGTAAGCTTGAAAAGCTATCCGATAACGGCGATAAACACGCCAAAAGATTACTTAAATTAACGAAGAACCCTGCGAGATTTCTCGCAACGATAAAGTGCGCTGTAACGCTTGCCGGATTTATCGGCGCGGCGCAGGCGGCAATCGGCTTTACGGGTGAGCTTACAGCTTGGCTCGTGTCGCTCGGCGTGCCTGCCGAGGCGAAGTGGGCGTATCCGGTATGCCTTATCGCTATCGTGCTTGTGTTAGCGTTTGCAATGCTTGTTTTCGGCGAATTTGTGCCGAGGAGAGCGGCTATGCGCGATTATGAAAAGACTGCAAGGAGCACGTACGGATTTGTGCGTCTGCTTGGTGTTTTGCTTGCACCGACGGTGTGGCTCGTGACTCTCTTTACTAACGTCACACTGCGCCTTATCGGCACTGATCCGAACGCAAGCGACAACGACGTCAGCGAAGAGGATATCATTGATATGGTCGATTCTGCAGCGAAAAACAGTCAGATCGACGATGAGGAACGCGAGTTTATCCAGAATATTTTCGAGTTCGACGACCTCACCGCAGGCGATATTGCAACTCACCGCACCGACGTAACGATGCTCTGGACCGATGAGTTTGACGAGTGGAACGGCATTATTCATGAAAAGTGCCATATGTTCTATCCGGTTTGTGAGGAAACGGTCGACAACGTTGTAGGCGTGCTCTATCTCAAGGACTATTTTAGACTTGATGATAAGTCGCGCGAGGCGGTTATGGAGAAGGCTGTTAAGACACCGTATTTTGTTCCGGAAAGTGTAAAAGCGGACGTCCTGTTCCGCAACATGAGAACCAACAGCAAGACCTTTGCTATCGTGCTTGACGAGTACGGTGGAATGCGCGGCATCGTTACAACAAACGATCTTGTTGCGCGCCTTGTCGGCGACCTTGGCAGCGACGGAGAAACGCCCAAGGAAGCAACCGAATCTCTCGAGGAAATTGGCGAGCGCACGTTCGCGCTTCGCGGCAACGTGCCTCTTGACGAGATCGCAGAAAAGCTCGGCGTAGAGCTTCCTGCCGACGATTATGACACCTTCAGCGGTATGATCTTTGCAGAGCTCGGAAGCATTCCGGACGACGGCGAAAGCGTAGAGCTTGAGGCTTGGGGACTTTCGATAAACATCAGCGAAATTCTCGACCACCAGATCGAAGCGGCTACAATAACCGTTCTCGAGAAAACGGACGGCGAGGAAGAAGCAGAGGAAAAATAAATACATAAGGACGGGCGAGATTCGCCTGTCCTTTTTATTAAAAATAAGTTTCGAAAATTACAACAAAAAAACTCCCGGCTTACTAGCCGGGAGCTTTGTTTTTTACGGATGACCTGCGTAGAAGGTGGTCAGGTGGCCCTGTACCTTGTCGAAGGTGCCGTCTGCTTTGGTGACCATCATATAAGCGTTGTTCGCTTCAAATGAATCAACGATGCGCGTTGCGCAGAAGTAGTAGTAATTCGAGGGAAGAACGGAAACTCCGTTGATAAGTACCTCGGTGGCAGCAACGATTGCTTCGTACGTGGGCGTGAACTGTGCAAGCTTGGTTGCAGGGCTGAACTGATAGATGACATTTCCGCGGGGAGTGGTGTGCGACTGGAACATTACCTCGTAAACGGTGTTCGGGAAGCGCCTGCTTTCCGCACGATTACGGATTACCTGTGCAACTGCACACATTTCCCAATACTTAAGAGTTACGTCATCAAATCTGTAGAGGCTCGAGCCACTGCCCATTACCTCAAGCTGAATGATAGTTGCTGCGAACATGAGCTCCTCCTCGGTTAGCGAAACCTTGGGAGTCGTGATCGTGTAAGCAACACCAAGCTCGTCCGCAAGAAAACCGCCCTTGATCTCCGGCTCTACGTAATATTCGCCGTCGTCGATTGCGACGGTTTCACGCACGGTCGGTATGATGGTGGTTTCAGGCACCGGCTCGGTCTCGGGTGCTTCGGTGGTTTCCGGAATGGCTGTTTCCGACACGGCTGCAGTCTCGGGTGCATCGGCTTTGATATTGTCGGTGTGAGTCAATACCGTCGTCGGAGCAACAGCTTCCGTTTCTAACTCACGCGTTACCGCGGGATCTAGCAGGGAAGTAGAGGGCGCGTCGTCCGGAGCGCTTATGCGCTGCGGTTCGATGGCGACGGTCATCAGCGGTTCGGCTTCTTCACGAGGCGCTGCTGCAATAATGCACGCGGCGACGGAACCGAAGATTATCGCGAATACAAGAGTTATCGCTATGGAAAACGTTCGTTTCTGGTCAACGGTGTTGCCGATCACTGTGACTCACCTCCTAATTCTGTGGTTTGAGTGATTAGCTTTCATAAAAATTCCTTTCGTGTTTGCCGCTAAGAGGGTACGGAAATTACGAAGGGCGAACTTCCGTGTAGCGGTAAGCGTGCGGCGCGGATCACACAAAATTTATATGCGAGAGCACCGCTTGCTATGACGGTACGATAGGGTAGGGTACCGCACCCCCGAAGAGCGAGGGCAAGAACTATTATATCGCAGATAAATTTTTTTTGCAAGTGGTTTTGGTGAAAATGGTGATTTTAGCCAACGCTATCGTTTTCATGTCTGCGCAAAAATATGCGAAATATACAAGAAAAAAACAAAAAAAATTCCCAAATGAAGGTAATTGGGCCAGCAAATATGGAAAATATACAAAAATTATTGCATAATTATGCGTGCATAAACGCATACGTGAAGAAGTTCACAAAACGTGCACGGGTATTCACGCATTTTACAAAGTGCACAAACAATGCGGCGAGTATCGCTTCCAATCACAGCGTAATGCACACAATGCACAAAAATAGTGTATGCTATAGACGTATCCCATATCTCCGAAGGGCAACGATGCAATTTTGCGCATCAGGTGGATATGGAATTGAATGCTTAAGCACACCCACGCGTTGCAGCTCACGCAGATGTGTATTGGGTCTACTTAATAATGATGCTTTTTAAGAAATGAAAATGGCGCAAAATTTTTAATAAATGAAAGAAAGCCTTCATTATTAATATATATATAATATACAAGTTAAAAATGAAAATCAGGGGGCTTTTCTGAGCCTATTCAAGACGCCGATCTTGTTGGTATTCTTCGTTGTGCCTCGGGTGTGTTTTGCTTTCGGTACGCATGTGGGTAAAAATATTCTGAAACTCTTGACAAACTTTCAAAAGCGTGGTATACTATCTATCGTAAAGGCAATGACGGGAAGGAGTAGTCTTCCGCAGCGCGCGCAGAGAGCCGTCGGTTGGTGCAAGACGGTCGCGTGAGGTTTTCGAAGTAGTCCCCGAGCCGCTACGTGAACGGTGGTTTATCCGCTAAGTAGCCGACGCCGTGCGCTTCACGTTACAGGAGCTGAAGGGTAAGCGCCCTTCGCCGAGTTAGAAATATCAGGTGGTACCGCGCATATGCGCCCTGACACAATATTGTGTCGGGGCTTTTTTAGTCCCGACGGAAAGAAAGGATACTTATATGAACACGGAAATCAATCTTCCAAAGAACTATGCCCCGAAGGAATTTGAGGATCGCATCTACAAGAATTGGTGCGACAAGGGCTACTTCACCGCAGTTCGCGATGAAAACAAGACGCCGTACACCATCGTTATTCCGCCTCCGAACATCACCGGTCAGCTCCATATGGGTCACGCGCTCGACAACACTCTCCAGGATATCCTTATCCGCTACAAGAGAATGAAGGGCTTTGCAACCCTTTGGCTTCCCGGTACAGACCACGCATCCATCGCAACCGAAGCGAAGATCGTTGAGGCTATGCGCAAGGAAGGTCTTACAAAGGAAGACCTCGGTCGCGATCAGTTCCTCGTTCGCGCTTGGGATTGGAAGCGTCAGTACGGCGGAAGAATTATCGAGCAGCTTAAGAAGATGGGCTCCTCCTGCGACTGGAGTCGCGAGCGCTTCACTCTCGACGAGGGATGCAGCAAGGCAGTTCGCGAGGTATTCAAGCGCCTTTACGATAAGGGCCTTATCTACCGCGGCGAGAGAATCATCAACTGGTGTCCTCACTGCAAAACCTCCATTTCCAATGCAGAGGTTGACTATGAGGAGCAGCACGGCCACTTCTGGCATATCCGTTACCCGCTCGTTGGTGGCGGCGGATACGGTGAGGTAGCTACCACCCGTCCGGAAACCCTCCTCGGCGATACTGCGGTTGCGGTAAACCCGAACGACGAAAGATACAAGGATATGATCGGTAAGTACGTTATGCTTCCTTTGGTTGGCAGACGTATTCCGATCGTTGCAGACGAGCACGCCCAGCTTGATAAGGGTACCGGCTGCGTTAAGATCACTCCCGCACACGACCCGAACGACTTCGAGGTAGGTCGCCGTTGCCATCTTCCTATGGAGGTTGTACTCACCGAGGATGCAAAGATCACCGACAACTATCCGAAGTACGCAGGTATGGACAGATACGAGGCTCGCAAGGCGATCCTTGAGGATCTTAAGGCTGGCGGCTATCTCGCAGAAATTGAGGATCTCACTCACGAGGTTGGCACCTGCTACCGTTGCGGCACTACCATTGAGCCGATGATCTCGCTTCAGTGGTTCGTTAAGATGGTTCCGCTCGCAAAGCCCGCAATTGAGGCTGTACGCGACGGCAGAATCAAGTTTGTGCCCGAAAGATTTGACAAGAACTATTTCCACTGGATGGAGAATACCCAGGACTGGTGTATCTCCCGTCAGCTTTGGTGGGGACACAGAATTCCTGCGTTCTACTGCGAGAAGTGCGGTCATACCGAGGTCTGCGTAGACGAAAACGGCATTTCCGTATGCCCGAAGTGCGGCGGCGCAATGCATCAGGACGAGGATACTCTCGATACGTGGTTCAGCTCTGCGCTCTGGCCGTTCTCGACGCTCGGCTGGCCGGATAACACGGAAGACCTTAAGTATTTCTATCCCACCAATACACTCGTAACCGGCTACGACATCATCACCTTCTGGGTATCGAGAATGATCTTCTCGGCACTCGAGTATACCGACAGCGTGCCGTTTGACACCGTTCTCATCCACGGACTTGTCCGCGACGAGCTCGGACGCAAGATGTCCAAGTCGCTCGGTAACGGCGTTGACCCGCTTGAGATCATCGATAACTACGGCGCAGACGCGCTCCGTTACGCGCTCGTTATGGGTAACTCGCCCGGAAACGATATGCGTTACTCCGACAAGAAGGTTGAGGCTGCACGTAACTTCGCGAACAAGCTCTGGAACGCTTCTCGCTTTGCGATGATGAATCTCACCATCGGCAAGGTAGAGCTTCCGAAGACTGACGCTCTCAAGGCAGAGGATAAGTGGATTCTCTCGAAGCTCAACACGCTCATCGGCGAGGTTACTGCAAATCTCGACAAGTACGAGCTTGGTGTTGCACTTGCAAAGATCTACGACTTCGTTTGGGACATTCTCTGCGACTGGTACATCGAGCTTATCAAGCCCCGTCTTTCCGAGGGCGACACCGATGCGCAGAACGTACTTTGCTACGCACTCACCGAAACCCTTAAGCTGCTCCATCCGTTTATGCCGTTCATCACCGAGGAGATCTATCAGGCACTTCCGCACACCGCTGAATCCATTATGATAGATAGCTTCCCGAAGTATGACGATGCACACAGTTTCCCGACTGAGGAAGAGCAGATGGCGAAGGTTATCGAGGCTATAAGCCTTATCCGTAACCGCCGCGCCGATATGAACGTTGCTCCGTCGAAGAAGGCGAAGGTCATTATCGTTACCGCTGACCGCGCAACCTACAGCGACGGCACCGTTAAGTTCTTCGAGAAGCTTGCAAGCGCGTCCGAGGTTGAGTTTGTAAACGAGTACAGCGACGAGAATGCAGTTCAGATCGTTGTAACCAGCGCTACCGTTTATATCCCTCTCGGCGAGCTTATCGACTTCGCCAAGGAGAGGGAGCGCCTTAACAAGGAGCGCGAAAAGATCCTTTCCGAGATCGACAGAGTTGACAAGAAGCTCTCTAACGAAGGCTTTGTTGCGAAGGCTCCGGCACAGCTTATCGAGGCTGAAAAGGCAAAGCGTGAGAAGTTCGTTGAACAGCTCGCTGCAACCGACGAGGCTATCGCAAAGCTCGGCTAAAATTTAATATATAAAGGCGATGACACCGACATATATCGGAGCATCGCCTTTTTGATTGTCACATCGCACAAAAAACGTAATACAATTCCGTTATAATGCTGAACTTGCGTTTAATGCAGAAAAGTTTTGCCAAACCACCTTGAAAAGCACATTGAAACGTGATATACTTATAACGATGTAATGTTATACCTATGGAGGGAATAAATATGAGCAATTTTGCAAAGATTTTTGACCACACAATACTCGCCGCGGCGACAACTCCCGAGCAGCTCAAGGCTGTCTGCGACGACGCGAAGAAGTACGGCTTCTGTTCCGTTGCGGTAAACACCGGAATGGTTGCGCTCTGTGCAGAGTATCTGAAGGGAAGCGACGTCAAGGTAGACGCGGCTGTCGGATTCCCGCTCGGCATCACCACTGTTGAGTGCAAGCTCTTCGAGGCCGAGGAGGCTATCAAGAACGGCGCCGGCGAGGTCGACTACGTTATCAACGTCGGCAAATTAAAGTGCGGCGAGCTTGACTATCTCAAGGATGAGATGACTCGCATCGTTGCGCTTTGCAAGAAGTACGGCGTTATCTCGAAGGTTATTTTCGAGAACTGCTATCTTACTGACGACGAAAAGCGCACTATGTGTAAGATAGCACTTGAGGTTATGCCTGACTATATCAAGACCTCTACCGGATTTGGCACAGGCTCGGCTACCGTCGAGGACGTTAAGCTTATGAAGGATATGGTCGGCGACAAGATCAAGGTCAAGGCGGCAGGCGGTGTTCGCACACTCGAGGCGTGCCGTGCAATGATGGCGGCAGGTGCAGCGCGCATCGGCTGCAGCGCAAGCGTTTCCATTCTCGCGGAATACAACGCGGAAAACAAATAATTCAGACAAAATTTACGGAGGATTTTTATTATGAGAAGCTATGTAGTATATGCAGACGGAAGCAAGAAGATAGTTGACGGTATGCCTATGCCGAAGATCGGCGATTACGACGCGCTCGTTAAGATCGAGAGCTGCGGCGTTTGCAACGGCACCGACACAAAGATAATCCACGGCAAGTTCAAGGGCATCGATCAGTATCCCGTAGTGCTCGGTCACGAGGGCGTCGGCCGCGTTGTTGAGCTCGGTGCGAAGGTTAAGAACTACAAGATCGGCGATCTCGTTCTTATGCCGTACTGGTCTGACGTTCCCGAGGGATATTCCAGCGGTTGGGGCACCTACTCCGAATACAATATCGTAACCGACGCTTACGCACAGGAGGCTGACGGCATTATGGCGGCAGAGTTCTCCTACGGTCAGTGCAAGCTCCCCGCAAACTTCGATCCCGTATCGTCCGCTATGATCATCACCTTCCGCGAGGTGCTTTCCACTATGAAGCGCTTCGGTATGGAGCCCAATAAGTCGCTCGTTGTACTCGGACTCGGACCGGTTGGATTGTCCTTCGTACAGTTCGCAAAGCTCTCCGGTATGGGACCGATCGTTGCTATCGACATCTCCGACGAGAAGCTCGAGCTTGCAAAGAAGCGCGGTGCTGACCTCGTTATCAACTCGAAGACTACCGATATCGCTACTGCCGTTAAGGATTTCATTCCCGAGGGCGTTGATTTCGCACTCGATGCAGTTGGCGTAAACAGCTTTATCAATACCGCTCTCGAGATCATCAAGCCCGACGCAAAGGTTTGCGTATACGGTATCTCCGAGTGCATGAACCAGAACGTTGACTGGAGTAAGTGTCCCTACAACTGGACTCTCCACTTCCATCAGTTCCCCTCGAAGAAGGCGGAATCCGAGGCTCACGCACAGGTTTGCGCTTGGATCGAGGCAGGCATTCTTGATCCTAACGACTACATCTCGCACGTATTCGACTTTGAGGACATCGACAAGGCGTTCGACAAGATCGAAAACCGCGAGCCTATGATGAAGATGGTCATCAAGTTTTAATCAGTTTGTAAATTAGAGGTTATAACAATGCCAACTTACTTACTCGCCCACGACCTCGGTACGTCGGGCAACAAGGCAACGCTTTATACCACCGACGGCGCGCTCGTTAAGAGCGCGACGTACGGTTACGCGCTCAAAACCAAGGGCGGCGACTGCGCAGAGCAGGATCCGCTTGCCTGGTGGAAGGCTGTATGTGACTCCACAAAGGAGCTTACCACAGAGATAAATCCCGCAGACATCGCCGCTGTTTCCTTCAGCGGACAGATGATGGGCTGCGCCTGCGTTGATAAGAACGGTGAGCCGCTTCGCGATTCGCTTATCTGGGCGGATATGCGTACGACGCGTGAGGCGGATATGATCCGCCGCGAAATGTCCGACGAGGCTTTCTATAAAATCACCGGTAACCGCTTAAGCCCGTCGTACAGCGCAACCAAGCTTATGTGGGTGCGCGACAACGAGCCCGAGGTATATAAAAACACCTACAAGATGCTAAACGCGAAGGATTTTATAATCTTAAAGCTTACGGGCAAGTTTGTGACCGATCCGTCGGACGCATCGCTTACCTGTCTTATGGACCTCAATACTCTCGCTTGGTCTGACGACCTTATAAACGTATGCGGACTTGACAAGGGAATGCTTCCCGACGTTATAAGCTCCGTTGCGGTAGCCGGCGGCGTTACCGAAAAGGCGGCGGCTGAATGCGGACTGCTTGCCGGCACTCCCGTAGTGTGCGGCGGCGGCGACGGCGCGTGCGCGGCTGTCGGAACCGGCTCGGTTGCGGAAAATCAGGCGAACCTTTCGCTCGGTACGTCCTCGTGGATATCGTTTGCTTCAAAGAAGCCTGTATTCGACGAGGGTATGATGACCTTTAACTTTGCTCACCTCGTTCCCGGATACGTAGTTCCGTGCGGCACCATGCAGACGGGCGGCGGAGCACTCTCGTGGGCAGTAAATACGCTCGGTACGTTCGGTCGCGATGCAGCAGATATCGACAAGGGCGAGCTTTATAAGAACGTCTGCGCGGCTGTTGAAGCATCGCCTATCGGCGCGAAGGGACTCTTGTTCCTTCCGTACCTTATGGGCGAGAGAAGCCCGAGATGGAACAATAAAGCAAAGGGCTCGTTCGTTGGACTCACTATGGAGCATAGCACGGGCGATATGCTTCGCGCGGTTATGGAGGGTGTCGGTATGAACCTTTCCATCATACTTGAGGCATTCAGAAGGAGCGGAGCAGAGATCGACCGCCTTACCGCTATCGGCGGCGGTGTTCGCAATCCTATCTGGCGACAGATTCTCGCTGATATTCTCGGCGTTACCATTGATATCCCCAACTTCCTTGAGGAAGCGACATCTATGGGTGCGGCTATTGCGGCAGGTGTCGGTGTGGGTGCATTCGAGGACTTTAACGTTATCGGAAAGTTCTTAAAGAACGAGTACACCTATACGCCTGATCTCTCGAAGAAGGCGTTCTACGACGATTACAAGGTGCTCTTTGACAAGAGCTACTTTGCGCTTGAGGATATGAACGCACGCCTTCACGCTATTGCGGCAAAATAATTTTACAGGAGAAGATCGATGAAAATTTCAAAGCTTTTTGCAAAGCTCCCCGATTATATAACCACTCCCGACGGTATGGCTATCGACTCCGAGGGCAACCTCGTGCTCGCTTGCCCGAACTATGCCGATCAGTCGAAGCCCGGCTGTATCGTTAAGTTCGACAAGGACAAGAGCATCAAAAAATGGTTCGAGGTTCCCGTAAATCCCGAGGTTGGTGTTGCAAGTCCTATGGGTATCGCGTTCGGTCCCGACGGTGACCTTTACATTTGCGATAACGTAGGCTGGACCGGCAACGAGAACGCTGTTTTCAAGGGACGCATTCTCCGCGTTCGTATGAACGGCGACAAGATAGAGAAGTGCACCGAGGTTGCAAAGGGAATGGAGCATCCTAACGGTATGCGCATCCGCGACGGATACGTTTACGTTACACAGAGTATGCTCTCGAAGGTAAAGGATCCCTCCGGCAAGCTTGTAAGCTGTGTTTACCGCTTCGCGCTTGATGACGAGAATATCGAGATCACCAACACACTTGAGGACAAGAACATCCTCACCACGTTCATCACACACAATCCCGCCGATCAGTACGGCGTTGACGGCATTGAGTTCGACCTTGAGGGCAACCTCCTCGTCGGCAACTTCGGCGACGGCGCGGTTCACAAGATCACCTTTAACCCCGATATGACCGTTAAGTCGAACGAGGTCTGGGCGAAGGATCCCGCAAACCTCGAGAGCACCGACGGTATGATTCTCGATAAGGACGGCAATCTCTACATCGCCGACTTCTGCGCTAATGCTATCGCAAAGGTTTATCCTGACGGCCGTGTTGAGCGTCTTGCACAGAGCCCCGACAGCGACGGCTTCAACGGCGAGCTTGACGAGCCGGGTGAGCCTATCATATGGAACGGCAAGCTCGTTGTATCCTGCTTTGACTGCGTAACCAACGATATCGTTATCAATACCGCGCATGAGCTTCCCGCAACGCTTGCCGAGATTGAACTCGACTAAAAGAGGTTATAATTATGTCAAATTTTGATAAGCTTCGCGAGCTTGTATTCGAGCAGGACAATACACACTGCTTTATCGAGCGCGAGCGTATTCTTAAGAAAATCGAATCCGAAAAGCCCGATGTTGAAGCGCCCGACGTGTTCGCGAAGGGGCTTTCGAGACTGCTTTCCGAGGTATCCGTTCCCGTATACGAGTGCGACTACTTTGCAGGAAGAATAGTTGAAGCGGCTCCCGATGAGGGATTTGTCGAGGAGAGCCATTTTCTCATTTCACACGGACATTTAAGCCCAGACTACCGACTCATACTTGCAGAGGGATTCGGCGGTATGCTTAAAAAAATCAAGGCTAAAGCCGCAGAAAAGGGCGATGCCGATTCAATAAGCTTCGCCGAGAATGCCGAAACCGTTATTATGGCGGTAAAGGCGTACTGTGAGCGTTACGCAGCAGAGGCGCGCAAAATGGGTAAGACCGAGATGGCAAATGCGCTTATGAAGGTTCCGTTTGAGCCGGCGTACGATTTCTATTCCGCGCTTCAGGCAATCTGGATCATCCATATGATAGCCGGCGGATACGTTGGCGCGCGCGACTTCGCGTTCGGACGCTTCGATCAGTATATGCTCCCGTACTACGAAAAGTCGCTTGCAAACGGCGAGAGCGAGGAGCATTTAACCGAGCTTCTTGCGGGCTTTATGATCAAGTGCAACGAGATCTGCGGACGTACCACGCACAACTATAAGTGCAAGCCGATACTCTCGCAGGCATCGAAGCAGTACGTCTGCATCGGCGGTGAAACGCCGAATGCGGTATCGAGAGCGGTTCTTAAAGCGGCGCAGATATACAATATGGCACAGCCGCAGATAACCGTCCTTTTAGCGCCCGAAGCCGACGAAGCGTTCACAAACGACGTTTTCGGCGCCCTCTCGACGCTCGTTGATAAGATCCACGTTTATAACTATCATCAGACGAAGAATTATCTTATCAAAAAGGGAATATCCGAGGATATAGCAAAGGACTACACCTATTCCGCTTGCTGTACCTTCGATCTCCACTATCACACCGACCGTCAGGAGTACTATACTCCCGTGCCGCAGATATTCGTTAAAACGCTTCACAAGAAGGATTATACCTCGCTTGAGGAGCTTTGCACCGAATTTAAAAACGGCATTCGCGACGATATGCAATCTATGGCGAACAAGAAGATGGAAGGCACGCACGGACGCATTCTTCGCAGATTCTACGTCTTCGACGGCCTGCTTCTCTCCGATAGCGCGCTCGACTGTCACTATCACAACGACGGCACCGCGCCGTATAATTGCCTTCAGTTCTTCTGCCCGGGTATAGCAACCCTCGGCGACTCGCTTCGCGTTATCGACAAGCTTGTCTTTAAGGAAAAGCGTTACACATACGCCGAGCTTATGAAGATACTTGACGACAACTGGGCTGGTTACGAAGAGCTTCGCGCAGAGGTGCTTTCCTACACTCGCTTCGGTAACGACGATGACGAGGTTGATAAGTACGCAACCCTCGCCGGCAACGTTTGTATGGACGCGGCGGACGAGGTGAAGCTTAAGCCCAATTACATCCTCGTTTCGGGATTTTACTCACTCGAGCGCGACAACACGTGGCGCGAGGAGATCGGTGCAACACCCGACGGACGTCTTGCAGGCGATGCGTTCAGCGAAAATCAGTCGCCGACGTACGGCGCAGACAAGAACGGAATCACCGCGCTTTTAAAGAGTATCGCAAAGCTTCCGTTTGAGCGCACCGGAATGGGCGGACTTAACCTGACCTTCTCGAAGGCACAGAAGCCCGAAACTCTCAAGGCACTCACGTTTTCCTACTTCGCCCTCGGCGGATTCCACATCGGAACGAGTGTTGTCGATCGCGAGGTGCTCTGCGACGCTATGAAGTCGCCCGAGAGATACAAGAGCCTTACGGTACGACTCTACGGCTTCTCCGAGTATTTCGTAAGCCTTCCCGAGTGGCAGCAGCTTGCTGTGCTTAACAGAACGGAGTATAACGGCTGATGAACGGCACGGTATTCAATATCCAGAAGTTTTGTACGAGCGACGGACCCGGTATACGTACGGTCGTATTCCTCAAAGGCTGTCCCTTACACTGCGCGTGGTGTCACAACGCCGAGTCGCAGAGGATTGTCCACGAGCTTATGTACCACTCCGATAAGTGTACGCTTTGCGCCAGATGCGCTAATGCGTGTCCAAACGGCGTACACGCTATTGAAAACGGCGTGCATACGCTTGCCAGGGAAAAGTGTACCGCGTGCGGCAAATGCGTTGAAGTGTGCCTTAACGATGCGCTCGAGATAAAGGGTAGCCGTATGACAGTTGACGAAGTTATCGCCGACGTTATGAAGGATAAAATATTCTACGATAACTCCGGCGGCGGCATAACGCTTTCGGGCGGCGAGCCGACGGCGCAGCTTGATTTTGCAATCGCGATTCTTAAAGCGGCAAAGGAAAACGGGCTTCACACGGCTATCGAAACCTGCGGCTTTACGAGCGAGGAAAATATGAGGGCTATCGCCAAGTACGTCGATCTGTTCCTCTACGATATCAAGCACACGGACAGCGAAGCACACGAAAGGTACACGGGTGTCAAAAACGAGCGTATACTCGAAAACCTGCGCGTTATCGACGCGATGGGCAAGAAGATCGTCATCCGCGCGCCGATAATACCGGGCGTTAACGATACCGACGAGCATTTCGCTGCACTCGCGGCGCTTGCCGACAGCCTCGCAAATCTCGATCGCATAGATCTTGAGCCGTACCACGATCTCGGTAACGGTAAATACGATCAGCTCGGCAAGAGCACTGACAAGCACGCATTCCGCGTACCCGAAAAAGCGGAGGTTGACGCGTGGCGCGATAAAATAGCCGCGCTGACGGGCGTACCCGTTGTAATTGCATAAAAAAGCACCCGACGGCTTGCCGTCGGGTG
>JAZQZL010000025.1:0-13915 GCA_045634005.1 Candidatus Flemingiibacterium sp.
TTCAAAAAGCGACCGTATCCCCATACAAAAGGAGTTAACACAAATGAAAATACTTGGAATCGAGCTTGGCTCGACACGAATCAAATCTGTGCTTATCGATGAGAACGCGAGCGTTCTCGCGACGGGCTCGCACACTTGGGAAAACAAGCTTGTTGACGGCTACTGGTCCTACTCGCTCGATGCGATACACGGTGGCGTTCAGGACAGCTTCGCGAGCCTTGCTGCCGACTATAAGAAGAAATACGGCGAAGCGCTCACAAGCGTAGATGCGCTCGGCGTATCCGCGATGATGCACGGCTATATCGCGCTTGACAAGGACGATAATTTCCTCGTTCCGTTCAGAACGTGGCGCAACGTCTGCACCGAGAAGGCTTCGAAGGAGCTTTCCGAGGCGTTCAATTTCCACATTCCGCAGAGATGGACCGTCGCGCACTACTATCAGGCAGTGCTTTCGGGTGAAGAGCACGTTGGGGACATCGCCCACCTGACAACCCTCGCAGGCTACGTAAGCTATCGCCTTACGGGCAAGAAGGTTGTCGGTATCGGCGAGGCCTCGGGTATTTTCCCCGTAGACGGCACCGAATACGATAAGACGATGCTTGCGGACTTCAACGCACGCCTTAAGGCACACGGCGCAGATATAAGCTTTACCGATATCATCCCGACGATACTCGTCGCAGGCGATACGGTAGGAACACTCACCGAGGACGGCGCACGCTTTATCGACCCGACGGGCACGCTTAAGAGCGGCGCAATCGTTTGCCCGCCCGAGGGTGACGCGCAAACGGGTATGGTCGCGACCAACAGCATCGCACCGCGCACGGCAAACGTGTCGGCAGGCACGTCCGCGTTTATTATCGCGATACTCGAAAAGAAGCTCAGCAAATACTACGAGGAGATCGACGTTATGGCAACCCCCGTCGGCGACACCGCCGCGATGGTTCAGGTCAACAACTTCACCTCGGAGATCAACGCATGGACGAGTCTTTTAGAGGAAGCGATCGCGCTCGGCGGCGGAAAGCTTTCGGGCGGCGAGCTTTACGGAGAGCTCTTTAATATAAGCCTCGACGCCGATGCAGATCTCGGCGGACTTATGGGATATAATTTCCTCTCGGGCGAGCACCTTGTGCACATAAGTGAGGGCAGACCGCTCATCGCGCGTCTTCCCGACGGCAAGCTCACACTCGCGAACTTTATGAAAATGCAGATTTATTCCGCGCTCGGAGCGTTCGCAATGGGCGTGAAAACGCTTAAATACGAAGACCTCAAGATCGACCGCGTTTGCGGTCACGGCGGATTCTTCAAGACTCCGTTTGTCGGTCAGAGCGCGATGTCCGCGGCACTCGATGCGCCCGTCTCCGTTATGAAAAATTCGGGCGAGGGCGGCGCGTTCGGTATCGCACTGCTCGCTCTGTACGCGCTTTGCAAGAGGGGCACGTTTGCAGAATTTCTCGACGGCGTTTTCGCTACGGCGGAAAAATCCACCGTTATGGCTGACGAAAAGGAGCGCGCGACGTTTGCACGCTTCCTCGAGCGCTACGCCGTCGGTCTTGAGTTTGCACGCGGCGCGGCTGACGCTATAAAATAAGGGCAGCGCAAATACGGTTTCACAATAATAGCAAAAATTTAAGGGAGGCTGACGCCTCCCTTTTTACAGCTCAAGGAAGTCTTCATTTTTTGAATTTTTCGCCTGAAATTACAAAGAGCACTTTACAATCTCAAAAAAATGTGCTACAATGTAAACTATGGCGAATGTTTAGGGATAACGTATCTTTCTGAAGCTGATTATATATATTGCTTATCCCGATCCTCAAAAAATAAAACACCTATTATCATGGACTAATCACCTGATCGGAGCGTGATATAACAATGAGAACGCAATCCTACTACCGCGATCTGTTCCCAAAGCAGTCGTGCGGCGATTTTGATATAAAGGACGAGCCGCTGATCGTCAACTGCACGGGCTTTTGGGAAGGCACGTTCAGCGATACGCCCGAGGTCAATGAATCCGAAAACGGGCGAAACGATTTTTACCTCATATACTCAACCGACGGCCATATGACCGCAAGTCTTGACGGCGAGGTGCGAGATTTTCCGCGCGGCTCGTTTATAATCTATCAGCCGCACACGCCCTATTCCAACGTAAGCCCCGACTCGTCGCTCTCATACCTTTGGATACACTTCACGGGCTTTCACGTGCGCCGACTTCTATCGAGCCTCAAGATTGAGCCGAACCGCATCTATCAGACGAGCGGAAGCGACGAGTTTATCGAGCATCTGAACACACACTTCAGACGGATGTTCAAGGAGATCGCCGACCGTCGAAGCGGATTTGACAGCGTGTGCAGCGGCATTCTGTGCGAGATCCTCGCAACGCTTATACGCGACAGCGCGGAGGATGGCTCGCGCGACAAGCGAATCTTAAACTCAGTCGCATACCTGCACCGCCACTTCAAGGAGAACACCTCTCTCGAGGCGCTCGCGGCGATGGAGAATTTAAGCATCAGCCGTTACCGCGACGTTTTCAAGGCGCACACGGGCTTTTCGCCGACGGATTACCGCATGGTGCTTCGCCTGCGTCACGCGTGCGAGCTGCTCACACAAAGCTCGTCGACAATGACCGAAATCGCGCTCGACTGCGGCTACACAGACGTATACTATTTCCTTCGCATCTTCAAGGCAAAGGAAGGCATGACGCCCGGCGAATACCGAGCGAGCACACGCGGATAACATCAAAAAAGAACGCGGCAGATAACTGCCGCGTTCTTCTTATTTCTTCTCAAAATGCTCTTTTGTGAGCTTCTTTACTACGCTGAAAAGTCCGAGCAGACCAATCAGGTTCGGGATTATCATAAGTCCGTTCATCATCTCGGACACCGCCCAGACAAGGTCAAGCTCCGCAACCGCGCCGATGAATACGAACAAAACGTATACGCATCTATATATCCATATCGCCTTCTTCGACTTGTTCGTGAGATAGCCGATACAAACCTCACCGTAATACGCCCAGCCGAGTATTGTCGAAAGCGCAAAGAATATGGTAGCGAGCGTTACGCCGATACCTCCAACGTGAGGTACGATGCTGTTAAACGATGCGATACTGAGCGCCGCGCCCTTAAGAGTCGGATCTCCGCTGTTCCACTGACCTGCAGTAAGTACAACAAGGCCCGAAAGCGTACAGATGATTACAGTCGTAAAGAATACCTCGAACATACCCCAAAGACCCTGCTTTACGGGATCCTTTGTGCTCGATGCCGCGTGAGCGATAGGCGCACTGCCAAGACCGGCCTCGTTCGAGAATACGCCGCGCGAGAAGCCGTACTGCATAGCCTTCATTATGCCAAAGCCGGCAACGCCGCCAAACGCAGCCTTAAAGTTAAACGCTTCCTTAAAGATAAGCGCGAACGCCGAGGGAATTTCCTTGATGTTGATAACAAGCGCAACGACTGCGCAAACTACGAAGAATACCGCCATAAACGGTACCATTTTCTCGTTTACCGACGCAATTCTGCGTATGCCGCCGAGAATTACGCACGCCGCAAGCACGGTCAGCACGATACCCGTTATCCACACGGGCACGTTCACCGTGCTCTCAAGCGCTACTGCGATGGAGTTCGACTGTGTTGCATTACCCGTGCCAAGGCAGGAGAGCATTCCGAATATTGAAAAAAGCACCGCCAGCCACTTGAGCTTAAGTCCGTTCTGAATGTAGTACATCGGACCGCCGACCCACTCGCCCTTTGCGTTCTTTTCGCGATAATGAAGCGAGAGTACTATCTCCGAATATTTCGTCACCATACCGAGAAGCGCGCTCACCCACATCCAGAATATTGCACCGGGACCGCCCGTTGTGATAGCCGTGGCAAGACCTGCGATGCTTCCCGTGCCGATGGTTCCCGCCATAGCAGTGGCGACCGCCTGAAACGGGCTTACACCCGATTCGTCCTTCGTGTGCTGATTTTTGCTGAAAAGCCCGAGTATCGTGCTTTTCAGCATTTCTCCAAATTTTGTAAACTGCAAAAAGCGCAGTCTTACCGACAGATAGAGTCCCGTACCGACGAGGAGAGCCAGCATCACCGGACCCCACACTATGTTTTGATTGATAAAATTGATGATCTGCATTTGCGCACTTCCCTCTTATTTTTGCTCACGCTCGGGCAGCATACAAACGTCGCGCTTGTTGGTTGACAAAACGACGGACGTGCGTGTTCCCGACACACCGTTTACATATTTGATATACTTGAGTATCTCCTCAAGCGTCGCGCCCGTTTTGGTGACGACCTTGAGTATAAAATCGTAATCGCCCGCAATGTAATAGCACTCTGCGATAGCATCGTTTTTGTTGATGCTCTCAACGAAGCCGTCGTAGTACTTCGGGTGCTCGAGGCTGACGTAGATAAACGCCATAAGCTCACGTCCGAGCGCGCTCTGATTTATGAGCGTCGTGTACTGCTCGATAAGTCCCGACGCTTCCATTTTCTTTATACGCTCAATAACGGCGGAGGTGGAAAGGTTCACCTTGTTTCCGATGTTAGTCGCGTTTTCTCTGGAATTTTCTTTAAGACAGGCTAAAATCTCATAGTCTAAATTATCCATAGCAATACTCCTCAAAATCATTATAAAAAAATTATACACAAAAAGTGAAAAAAAGTAAATATATACCACAAACTTACCCAATATTTTGCGTTTTTTTCTCATACACCGAATTTTTTCTCCCGTTTTACCAAGCTAAAGCGGCGAAGGCACAAATATTTTTCGTGTATTGTGCTTTTTCAAGCGTGTTTTTCTTGAATTTTTAACCTTTTCCGCATTATTTGCGGAAAATATACGCGTTCACGCGCATAGCCCCGTATGCCTCGCAGTTCCAAAAAATGCATTAAAATTACAAAAATGCGTAAAAAACACATACTGTTCGTAGAAATCTCCATTGACTTACTCGTGCGCGTGTGATATACTTGACTTAATAACAAATATTTGGCAAGGAGTGCACCTAATGAAATACAAATTTATCGGTGCCGACGCACTCGTCGAGGCTGTCGAAGCAGTTAAGGACGACCTCGGCTTCGAGCTTGCAGATGACGGTCTTGCCGTCACGGTTACAAAGGTCGACGCCGACACGCTCACCGTCACACTTTCGAGTGGCGAAGCGACAATCACCTACGGCGGCGGCACGTCGCGCTTTCTTCGCGGTCTTGCATCGCTTAACGCTTGGGTAAAATCCGGCGTGCGTGATAAGAGCATTACCGAAACGCCTCACTTTGATACTAACGGTGCTATGATAGACGTGTCGCGCAACGCGGTGCTTACCGTCGATGCGGTCAAGCTTATGCTTCGCAAGATGGCGCTTATGGGACTTAATATGCTTATGCTCTACACCGAGGACACCTACGAGATAGAGGGCCGTCCCTACTTCGGCTATATGCGAGGAAGATACACAAAGGACGAGCTTCGCGAGATGGACGCATATGCGGCGACACTCGGCATCGAGCTTATTCCCTGCATACAGGTGCTCGGACACCTCGAGGCTATGCTCCGTTGGGGCTGTGCCGCGCCGTACCGCGACACGTCGAGCGTAATGCTCGTCGGTGCAGACGCAACGTACGAGCTTATCGACGATATGCTCCGTACGGTCAGCGAGTGCTTCTCCTCGCGCCGCATACATATCGGTATGGACGAAACTCACGACCTCGGTGCGGGCGCTTCTCTCTACAAATACGGCTACCGTGAGCGTACGGAGCTCTTTATGGAGCATCTTTCGCGCGTGGTTACAATGGTCGAAAAATACGGCCTTGAGCCTATGATGTGGTCGGATATGTTCTTCCGCCTTGCAGGCAAGGATATCGAGGGCTTCAACGAATACGACGTGCGCGTCGAGATACCCGATAATTTCCGAAAGCTCGTTCCGCAAAGCGTCGAGCAGGTATTCTGGAACTACGACCACGACGACGTCGAGTTCTTCGACAAGGGTATCGAAAATCATTTCAAATTCTGCGACAAGGTAGCAGTCGCAGGCAGTATATGGACAGAGAGCGGCATTACGGTAAACGCAAGACGAGCTAAGGGCAACGCAAATGCTATCCTCACGTCCGCTATCAAAAACGGCGTTCGCGACGTTATGCTGACCGCGTGGAACAACAGCAATTCGGGCTGTATGCCCCTCACGCTGCTGGGCCTTTCGTGGTACGCCGACACCGACTACCGCGGCGTGTTCGACGAGAACGGCGCGCGCGAAACCTTCAAAAATGCGACGGGACTCAACTACGACGACTTTTATATTCTCGAGGATATTGAGCATCTCGGCGGCACGAGGTTCGCTATGTCGAAGGTGCTTTTATGGAACGATCCGCTCGTCGGTCTTATCGACGCGCACATCGTGGGCGTTGACGCAGGCGCGTTTTACCGCGAGGTAAGCGAGCAATACTCGCAGATCCCCGCGGATCAGGGCGAGTTCACGCCGATATTCGATACGGTAAAGGCGCTCTGTTCCCTGCTCGA
This sequence comes from Candidatus Flemingiibacterium sp., assembly GCA_045634005.1. Lineage (GTDB taxonomy): Bacteria > Bacillota > Clostridia > Oscillospirales > CAG-272 > Flemingiibacterium. The sequence goes on from JAZQZL010000025.1 coordinate 6,496, forward strand.
AAATAAGTCCGACTTTGGCGTGCGTGCAAGGTGTGCGTACGACGAAAATGACCGCGAAGCCCTCGCCGCACTTGCAAGCGAGTGCGACGTGATAATCGAGAAACTCAATGCGTTCACCGACACGCAGTACAGGGCGTGGACGGCGTACTACAAGCCGTTCGGCTGGGAGATACTCGACCTTCGCTACGGCGGACTTATCCGCCGCTTTATAACGGCGAAGATTCGCATTACGGCGTACCTCTCGGGCGAGCTTGAGAGTATAGCCGAGCTTCACGAAAAACGTCTTCGCAACGACTGCAAGGACGATGACCGTATCCTCACGCCGAAGTTTATGCTTCAGGGGCACGCCGCTACGATAAGCGCTAACAAAATATAAGAACGATATTTAAAGGAGATACACAATGAAGTACAAATTTCTTAACGCCGACAAGCTTATGAACGCAATCGAGCTTGTCGCAAAGGACCTCTCGCTCAAGGTCGTTTCGATCTGTGCGAACGTTACCGTAACGGTAAACGAGGTAGAGGGTGACACCCTGACCGTCACCTTAAACGGTAAGGACGCAACCATCACCTACGGCGGCGGCACGGCACGCTTCCTTCGCGGACTTGCAACGCTTAACGGCTGGCTGTGTGACGGCATCACCGACAAGGCTGTTACCGAAACGCCTCACTTCAACACTAACGGCGCAATGTTCGATATGTCGCGCAACGCTGTTATGAACGTGGAAACCGTTAAGTTCATCCTTCGCAAGATGGCTCTTATGGGACAGAATATGTTCATGCTCTACACCGAGGACGTGTATGAGATCGACGGTCATCCGTACTTCGGATACCTTCGCGGAAAGTACACCAAGGACGAGCTTAAGGAGCTTGACAAGTACGCCCTTACACTCGGTATCGAGCTTATCCCCTGTATCCAGACGCTCGGTCACTTAAACGGAATCCTTCGCTGGAAGGCGGCTGTTCCCTACAGAGATACCGCAGAAGTGCTTCTCGTTGACGCACCCGAAACCTACGAGCTTATCGACGCTATGTTCAAGAGTGTAAGCGAGTGCTTCACCACCAAGCGTATCCACTTAGGTCTTGACGAAACCTTCGACCTTGGCACCGGTAACGCCCTCAAGATCTACGGCTACCGCGAGCGCACCGAGCTTTACTTCACACACCTTAAGAAGGTGCTCGCAATGGCAGAGCAGTACGGCTTCAAGCCGATGATGTGGTCTGATATGTTCTTCCGTCTTGCAGGTAAGAACCTTCTTGACTACACCGGTGACTACGATATGCGCGTTGAATTCCCCGAGAACTTCCGCGACATCGTTCCGCAGGGAATACAGCAGGTATTCTGGGAGTACGTAAACTACAGCACCGACTTCTTCGAAACGGGTATCGACAAGCACAATCAGTTCACAAGCGACATTATGTTTGCAGGCGGTATCTGGACCTGGTCCGGTCACTGCATCTTCTCCACCCGCTCGAAGCAGAACGCAGAGGGCGCGCTCACCGCTTGTATCAATAAGGGTGTACGCGAGGTTCTCGCGTGCGTTTGGCACAACGGCTCCGAGTGCAGCAGAATACTCTCCGTGTTCGGACTCGCTATGTACGCAACTATGGACTACAAGGGCTTCTTTGACGAGGACGACGTACGCGCGACCTTCAAGAATGCGACCGGTCTTAACTACGATGACTTCTACAGCCTCGAAAAGCCCGAGCTTCTCGGTGGCGCGACCTACCCGATCACCCGTGCTCTCACCTACAACGACCCGATCGTCGGCGTCGTTGACGGACAGGTTGCTCATATTAAGAATATCGGCGACTACTACCGCGAGATTTCCGAGGAATACAAGAATCTCGCCAAGAATCAGGGCTATTTCACAAACGGCTTTGAGGTAATAAAGGCACTCAACTCGCTGCTTGAAAATAAGGCTGACTTCGGTCTGCGTCTTAAGGCAGCGTACGAAAAGGACGATAAGAAGGCGCTCGCAGAGCTCGCAAAGGAGTGCGACGTGCTTATCAAAAAGACGACCGCACTGCGTGATGCTCACCGCGAGTCGTGGATGACGTACAACAAGCCGTTCGGCTGGGAGGTTATGGACATCCGTTACGGCGGAATGGTTAACCGCCTTGATACCGTTAAGCTTCGCCTGAAGCAGTATCTTGCAGGAAAGCTCGACAAGATCGAGGAGCTTGAGGAAACCAAGCTTCGCTACGACTGCAGACCTGCCGACACCGACCCTATGAATGCGTGCTTCCTCTATTCCGGATACAAGCTGCTTTCTACTGCAAATATGCTCTAAAAATACAAAAAGCCTTCCCGTATGGACTGTACTCTAAAGGACAGTTTTTAAATCCAACAGGAAATAGCACCCACCAACAGGAAAAGGACAGAGAATGTTTTTACACTCTCTGTCCTCTTTTCTTGACAAGTACTGCATTTGTGATCACAAATGCATATAGTGAAATATTTTGCTTTGCAAAATGTGAAATAATGTTCTGTCGAACATTGTGAAATATCTCGCTCTGCTCGATGTGAAATGAAATAAATCCCCTCACGCCCGCAGGCATTTCACTCGCTGAAAGCGAATTTCACGCACAAAGTGCATTTCACAAATCCCGTAAGGGATTTATTTCGTTGCTCAGTGTCCTTAAGGACACTGCACATAAGGGAGGGCTTTTTTATTATATGGCAAATAAAATCAGCGCCCTCGAGCGAGGGCGCCGACTAATATTCTCACTCACACACAACCACGGCAACACCGCAGTCGTCGAAAGTACGGCGTACACCGTCGACATCGCCGCCCGTTATGATAGCGTCAAGCCGCTTTGCAGGGCAGATCGACACGCTTGCCTCTGTACCGACACACACAGACGGGTACAGACCTATTACCTTTTTGGCACTGTCTACCGCCGACGTCAGGTACGCTACCAACTCCGTACCGTGCACGGAGGCACCGAAATCGGCACTCACTGCGTCGCTCTCTAAAAACGCCTTATCAAAGCGAAAACGCTTCAGAGTATCAGCGGCAAAGCTGTCGTGACAGTTGCCCTCGCCGTCGACCTCCCCGCCAACTAAAATCACGGATACATTCTCGCGTCGGCGCAACATCTGTGCCACGGTAATGCTCCCTGTAACCACGCGAATGGGTAAAGCACGCGGAAGCTTTTCGGCGACCGTCTCGCCCATACGCCCGGACGGCAGAAATATGAGCTCGCCTTCCTTTATAAGCGACACCGCGTACTCGGCGATGCGTGTGTACTCGTCGCCCGACGCATCGGGTACGGTGCTTCTGCGCACGGTTGAAGTATTAAGCTCGCCGAGAGGGATCGCGCCGCCGTGTGTACGGCGAAGCTTGCCTGCCTCCTCGAGCAGTCGCAGATCGCGCTTTGCGCTGTCGTAGCTGATACCAAAGCGCGCCTGTATGTCGGCGGTGGTAACGCTTCCCTTTTCGGCTAAAATATCAAGTATCGCCGCGTGGCGTTCTTCTATAAACATAGCTTCCCCTTCTTTCACGGTTTATGTAAACATTTTATCACGATTGCTCCCGTTTGTCAACGGTTTTCTCTGTGTTGTCATATATAAAAATGTGCCGCATAAAATGTAGCGTAAAACAAAACGGAGGAGATTTGCGTGAAGGTTTATTTTCCCCGATCGAATACCAACCGCTCACGCACAGAAATTCAAATTAAAAATGGGTCCCGTCCCATTTTGCTTGCGCAGCAAACACATTTGAATTTCACAAAATATATTGTGCCGCCTCGACGCGCGGCGGAATGGAGATTAGAATGACGGAAGCATATTTTACAGAGGGAAATCTCATCGGCACACAGCAGAACATCGAATACCTATCCTCGCTCGACACTCTTGAGGCAGCGATGCGCGAGGGACGCATACTCGAAGCGGTGGCTACGCGGGCACAGGGAGCAAGCGAGCTTTTGGTCGATCTTGGCGACTACACGGGCATCATCGAAAAAGCAGAGGTGCAGTACACGGACGGCGAACCCGTAAAGGACATCGCGGTAATAACGAGGGTGGGCAAGCCCGTCTGCTTCAAGGTAATGCACATTGAGAGGCGGCGTGTCGGTGCGCCGATCATACGGCTCTCACGCCGCGCGGCGCAGCTTGAATGCGCCGTGAATTTTCTTGCAAGGCTCACGCCCGGCGACGTTATAAGCGCCAAAGCGACGCACCTTGAGCCGTTCGGCGCGTTCGTCGACGTCGGATGCGGTATCGTTTCCCTGCTCACTATAGACAGCATGTCCGTATCGCGCATATCCCATCCGTCGGACAGACTGTCGGTTGGAAGCGAGATAAACGTAGTCGTGCGCGACGTGCACAAAAATACCGACGGCGTACCGACGCGCATATTCGTCACGCGCCGCGAGCTGCTCGGCACGTGGGAGGAAAATGCGGCGCTGTTTTCGATCGGACAGACGGTCACAGGCATCGTACGAAGCGTTGAACCGTACGGCATTTTCGTCGAGCTTACACCGAATTTGGCAGGGCTTGCGGAGTACCGCGAGGGCGTGACGGTTGGGCAAAGTGCGGCGGTCTACATAAAAAATATCATCCCCGAGCGAATGAAGATAAAGCTTGCGATAATCGACACGGGGCGCGCGCTTCCGCCGACACGTACAAACGCGATAGTGTCGGACGAGCGGCACATCTCGCGGTGGAGGTATTCGCCCGAGGCGTGCGAGAGAATTGTGGAAACGGTGTTTGAATAGGGGAAACACGCAAAAAAAACGGAGGTTGCTGCCTCCGTTTTTGTTTATCTTATGATCTCGCCGCGCTCACCGTCAAAGAGGAGAACGCCGTAGCCGTTGCCGTGGGTTCCGCCCTCGCTCATATACTTGATAAAGCTTCTGCGAAGCGTGGTGTCAGACGGAAGCTTATCCGTCGTACCGTCGTCCTTACGGTTAAATACGCGCCAGCAGTCGTTGAACTTCTCATAAGGTTGAGTAAATACAACGTCGTACGACTTTATAAACTTGCCGATGTTACCGTCCTCGGGAAATACATTTCCGAGATACGGCGGCCAGAAAAGGTACGTGTGGCACACAACAGGCATGATAGTACCCTTGATAAGCGGCTTAAAAAACTCATATGCGCGCTTGTAGGACTCGATGCACGACTCCTCACTCATTCTGCCGTCGGAGGGAATGTGCGAGAAGAAAACGGTGTCCCCCTGCTTAAGCTCAACGCCTGCGCGAGAGTAGCTCTCGGGTACAAACTCCGAAACCTCAAGCTCAAGTCGTCCGAAGCGGAAAATGCGCAGTGCGGTAAAGAGGAAGAACCAGTCACAGTAAACGCCCGTAATTCCGTAAAGCTCGCGGCACTCGCGCATCTTGACGGTAAAGTCGGTAAGGCTCTCCCAAAGAAGCGACTCGGGAATGCCGTGCTTCTTATATTCGTTCTTCATAAACGGCACGGTAAGAAGCCAGAAAAGAAGCTCGGCGGTATATCTGTGATAGCCCTCGGCGGTCTTTGCATCGGTAAGCTTTAAGTATTCCTTGGTTCTCTTGTAAAGGTCATTTCGCGAGATTTCCATATCAAACTCGCAGTATTCGTTTGCGATAGGCGCGATGTCGTCGCCCATGACCTCGTTTGCGGTAAGTATAAATTCGCGGTCGGCAGGCTCAACACCGATATTGCAGAGGACTTCTCTCATTTCTACTGTATTCATAACGTAATCTCCATTCTGTCACCGTTGTGGCTTACTTATATTTTATAACACGGTGACGGCTTTGTCAATGGATTTTGGTGCAAAAATCTTACACTTTTGTATGACCTCGCGCCTTATGGCGTTCGGCGCGGACGCTTCGCTGCGCGCGAAGAAATAACCACACATTTCTTTTGCGCATAGCGCGAGCGTGCAGCGATGCGCGGCAAAATGCGCCAATTTCCATTTCCGTAGGAAATTGGCGCCGTCAAACGATCACTCTGTGGTACGAAATCGACGGAAGTACGAAGCTCCGAGCCAGTGCGAGGTGATAAGGCTCCCTTTTACGCATATTCAGCCTTGGAAAGGGGAGGAGTCCGAGGAGGGCGAAAACCATGGCGTATGAATGGTTTTCGCCCTCCTCGAATCGCGTCCCTGCGAGCCCAAAGGCTCGCAGACCTCCCCGCGCGCCTCTACGAAAAAAAGCGCCGACCGCAAGCGGTCAGCGCCATTTCTTATATTACAAAGTTGCCGTTTTCAAACACCTTTACCTCGGTGCCGTCAGCCTTGATACCGATGATCTCCATATCGGCAGTACCGATCATAAAGTCAACGTGGTTTGCACTGCGGTTACCGCCGCGTGCAAGAAGCTCCTCCTCGGAAAGCTTTTCTCCGCCCTTCATCGTGTCGGGATAGCACTCGCCGAGCGCTAAATGACAGGACGCGTTCTCGTCAAACAGCGTGTTGTAGAAAAGTATGCCGAGATTCGAGATAGGCGAGTCGTACGGGATAAGCGCCACCTCGCCGAGTCGGCGCGAGCCCTCGTCGGTGTCGAGCAGGCGGTCGAGCGCACGAAGTCCAAGCTCTGCGCCGTGGCTTACTACCTTGCCGTCCCTAAATTCAAGCCAGAACTTGTCGATAAGCTCGCCCTGATAGGAAAGCGGCATCGCGGAATATACCTTACCCTCTGCCTTTCTGCAGTCGGGCATCGTAAATATCTCCTCGGTGGGCATATTCGGGAAGTAGGAAACCTTATCTCTGCACTTCTCTGAGCCGCCCTTCCAGATGTGTCCGTCAGCAAGTGCTACGGTAAAGTCGGTGCCGAGCGAGTTCTTCATACGAAGCGCCACAAAACGCTCAGTGTTCAAAACCTTCGCGCGGCGCTTAAGCATACGGTCGTGACGCTTCCACTTCTTAACAACGTCGCCGCGTCCGATGCGCACGGTCTTGAATATAGCCGCCCAAAGCTTCTTGACAGCGTTTGCAGGCGTTTCGTTCGGGAATACCTTCATAGCCCAAGCCTCATTCGGATATGCTACGACGGTCCAGCGTACGCCACCCTCGTCCATGATCTTGTAGAATTCCTTGAGACCCTTGCGAGCCGCAAGTGTGCTCGCCATCATCTTCTCGCTGTCAGCGCCCGCGAATATGTCGGGATCCTCCGCAACGATTGCGATGGACACGCATCCCTCGCGCGCATAGTAGTTGCGCGATTCTGCCTTCCACTCGGGCATAGTCTGGAAGTTCTCGAGCGCCGCGTAGTCAACGCGAATACGCGCCGCACGCTCGTCGTCCCACATCATAATAACGTCCCTCGCGCCGAGTCTAAAGCACTCCTCCTCGACCATTCGGCCAAGCTCCGCCGCTTCGATAGGACAGCGTACAACTACATACTTATCGCTCGTCACGTTTACGCCAAGCGATGCTATTATTCTTGCATATTCCTGCAAATTTTCCTTGAATGCCATTGTTTTTTCTCCTTA
>JAZQZL010000026.1:0-8558 GCA_045634005.1 Candidatus Flemingiibacterium sp.
GTGTAATGCGGGCTTTGCCGCATACATCTCGCAGTATGAGGGCGCGGTTACCGACGTTATGCTCGGTATGCTCGAGCAGACGGCGGCGGTGCCGAATAACTCGTTTATGTGGCGGGGCGAAAAGTTCTTGCAGAAGGTTGAAAACGGTCACGAGGTAAACTATCCCGAGTTTGAAAACCTTTACCGCGCGTACACCGAGTTTGGCTTCGACGGTGTTCAGATATTCATCGACGAGATGAATAAAAAGGGCATCAGACCGTGGCTTACCTTCCGTATGAACGACGCGCACTTCGCGGACGATCCCACCTCCTTCCTTCACTCGGATATGTTCTACGAGGAGAAGGCGGCAGGTCACACCGTAACCAAGCGCTACGGCTACTACGGCAACCTCTTTAGCTGGAAGTATCCCCGTTACAAGAACGCGATCCTCGGCTACATCGGCGAGATGGCGGACAAGTACGACGTGTTCGGTATCGAGCTTGACTTTATGCGCGAGCTTATCTGCTTTGACTACATCGGCGATCCCGACGGTATTCAACAGATCATGCTCGACTATATAAGAGCGGTCAAGGCTCGCATTACCGAGGCTGAAAAGATCCACGGACACGATATCAAGATCTCGATCCGCGTTTGCCGCGATCCGGACGAGGCGTACGATTTCGGCTTTGATATAAAGACGATGGTCGACGAGGGACTCGTTGACGTTGTTGTTCCGACCGCGCACTACGGCTGTACCGACAGCGGTATGCCGATGAGAAAGTGGAGAAAGCTTCTCGGCGACAAGGCAGCACTTATGGGCGGTATCGAAACCGCTAACTACAGATACACGGAAAACACGAAAGAGCACTCGAAGGCATACGCGGCTTCCTTCTTTGCGCAGGGTGCAGACGGTATCTACTATAACAATCACGAATACTACACCGAGCGCAACCGTGCGGCTTGGACGGTAAACCGTGACTCCTGCTATATTGGCAGACGCGAGTTTGTAGTGACCTATCAGGACTTTGCGGCATATCCCGTGCTCGCGTATAAGCCGCTTCCGCACAAGTACACCTATTCGACCTATATTCCCGTTGAGATCGGTAAGGTAAAGCCGACGGATAAGGTAACGCTTCTTATCGACTTCGAGGGTGAGAAGAATCCCATCGCGGAGATCCTCGGCGTTATCGACGCAGAGGGCAAGGTTGTCGAGCCGCTTATCTGCAAGAAGCCGTTTAACGGTGAAGAAAACCTCACCGAGCATACTCCCGTCGAGTATGACCTGTCGGGATTTGCGACCGAGGGCAAGGTTGCGATTTCCTTCAAGGGATCGGGCACGATACACTATATAAAGCTGACGATCGATGCAGAATAATTTACTCAAAGGAGAAAATATTATGGCACAGAAGAAATGGTACGATAATGCGGTTATGGTCAACCGCGACCCCAACTGGATCTATCGCGTAAAGGGCGACAGTGCTGAAGAGGTAAAGTCGAACTTTGAAAAGTTCATTTCGCAGTATGAGGGCGCAGTTACCGACGTTATGTTCGCGGTGCTTGAGCAGACCGCTATGGTGCCTAACAACTCGTTTATGTGGCGCGGTGAAAAGTACCTTCAGAAGATAGAAAACGGTCACGAGGTAGACTATCCGCAGTATGAAACGCTCTATAAGGCGTACACCGAGTACGGCTTCGACGGTATTCAGATATTCATCGATCAGATGCACAAGCTCGGCATCAGACCGTGGCTCACGCTTCGTATGAACGACGCGCACTGGTCGAGCGAGGAAACCTCGTACCTTCACTCGGATATGTTCTACGAGGAGGTGGCGGCAGGTCACAACACTCACGAGCGCTATGCTTACTACCGTAACCTCTTTAACTGGAGATATCCCCGTTACAAGAACGCTATCCTTAATTATATGGAGGAGCTTCTTACAAAGTACGATATCTTCGGTATCGAGCTTGACTTCATGCGCGAGATCTACTGCTTTGACTACGTAGGCGATCCTAATGGAATCCAGGAGATCATGCTCGACTATATGCGTCAGGTCAAGAAGCTCGTTACTGCGGCTGAAAAGATCCACGGACACGATATCAAGATCTCGCTTCGTACCTGCCGCGATCCCGAGGAGGCATACGACCTCGGCTTCGATATTGAAACGATGGTTAAGGAAGGACTTATCGACGTGCTCGTTCCGACGGGACACTTCGGAAGCACCGACGGCTGTATGCCCGTTAGAAAGTGGAAGAAGATCGTCGGCGACGACGTTGCGCTTATTGGCGGCATCGAAACCAACAACTTCAGACTCACCGTTAACACTCCCGAACAGGCAAAGGCGTACGCGGCATCGTTCTACGCGCAGGGCGCAGACGGTATTTACTTTAATAACCACGAATACTACACCGACCGCAACCGTGCATCGTGGAGAGTCAACAAGGAAAACTGCCACAAGGGCATCCGTGAGTTCACCGTAACCGAGCAGGACTACGGCGCATACGGACCGCTTGCATACAAGCCGATCCCGCACACGTTCGTGCCGAAGATGTTCTTACCGCTTGAGCTTGGTAAGGTAAAGAAGACCGATAAGGTAACTCTTCTCATCGACTTCGACGGTCCGAGAAGACCTATTGCGGAGATCCTCGGCGTTGTTGACAAAGAGGGTAAGGACGTTGAGCCGCTCATCCGTCACGCACTCGGCGACAAGGAGGTAAACCTCACCGAGCATACTCCTATCGCATACGACCTTTCCGGCTTTGAAACCGACAGCAAGGTTATCGTATCCCTTATCGGTAAGGGTACCGTATCCTATATGAGCGTTATTATCGAGTCCGAGGAACCGGATGACCTCAACGATTTTTCGGAGAAATAATTATGGCAGTGACAAAATGGTATGACAACGCGGTAATGGTCAACCGTGATCCCAACTGGTACGGCGCGGCGGCAGGTGAAACTGCCGAGGAGTGCAGAGCAAGCCTTCAGGATTACCTCTCGAAATACGAGGGCGCTATAACCGACGTGCTTATCGGCGTGCTTGAGCAGACCTCGATAATCCCGTCGAAGCATATTATGTGGCGCGGTGACAAGGTGCTGCAAAAGGTTGAAAACGGCAAAGAGGTCGATTACACCTATCTTTCGATGATGCGCCTTTACAGAGCGTACGCCGAGTTCGGCGTCGACGGCGTGCAGATATTCATCGACGAGATGAAGAAAAAAGGCATCAGACCGTGGATTACGCTTCGTATGAACGACGTACATTTCGGCGGCGACGAAACCGCGTTCCTTCGCCCTGACATTTACTATGAGGTAAAAGAAGCCGGCGAGATGGTCGGCCCCGACTACGGCTACTACGCATACGCGCACAACTTCAAATACCCGCGCTACAGAGAAGCACTTCTTGGCTATATCGGCGAGATTTTAGAAAAGTACGATATGTTTGGTCTTGAGCTTGACTTTATGCGCGAGATATATTGCTTTGACTACATAAAGGATAAGGGCATTCAGGAAATTATGCTTGACTTTATGCGTAGCGTCAAGAAGATGGCAAAAGAGGCGGAGAAGCGTGTCGGCCACGATATAAAGATATCTATTCGTACCTGCCGCGATCCCGAGGAGTCGTACGTATTCGGCTTTGACATCAAGAGAATGGCGGACGAGGGACTTATTGACGTTGTTGTTGTTACAGCGCATTTCGCGACCACCGACAGCGCGATGCCGATAGAGAAGTGGAAGTCGCTTCTCAGCGACAGCATCGGCGTTATCGCGGGAATTGAGATGCTCAACAACGTAAACTCCGCGAGAGCGCGCAATACTCCCGAAAACGCCAAGGCGTACGCGGCGGCATACTACGAGCAGGGCGCTGACGGCATATACTTTAACAATCACGAGTATTACACCGATCACAACCGTGCTTGCTGGTGCGTAAACCGCGACAATTGCTACGAGGGCAGACGCGATTTCGTCGTAACCTATCAGGATTGCTCGCCGTATCCGGTGCTTGCATACAAGCCGCTTCCGTTCAGAATCGGCTACAGCAACGTGCTTCCGCTTAAGATCGGTAAGGTAAAGCCTACCGATACGGTTAAGCTGCTTATCGACTTCGACGGCGAGAATTTTCCGGAGATTTCGCTTAACGGCTTCAGAGCGAATTCGCGAGAGGTCATCGAGCCGATCACGCTTTACGGCTTCAGGGACGAGCCGGTGTATCCCACACCGCACACTCCGCTCGAGTTTGATTTTACGGGCTTTTCGACGTACGATAAGACGCTTGTCGGATTTGTCGGCAGCGGACTTATAAGCTACATCAGAATCACCGTTATCTCCGAATAACGTAAATGGAGGAAATTAAAATGTCACAGAAAAAATGGTATGACAACGCAGTCATGGTAAACCGTGACCCGAACTGGTACGGATACATCAAGGGTAACACTCCCGAGGAGATCGAGGCAAGCCTTAAGGCAGGCTACGGCTGCTACGACGGCGCTGTAACCGACGTGCTCATCGGTATTTTCGAGCAGACCGCTATGACGCCCAACAACTCGTTCTTCTGGCGCGGCGAGAAGTACCTTCAGAAGAAGGAAAACGGCTTTGACGTTGACTACTCGGGCTTTGTGGACCTCTACAACTGCTTTATGAAGCACAACGTTGACGCGGTTCAGGTGTTCATCGATAAGATGCACGAGCTCGGCATCAGACCGTGGCTTACCTACCGTATGAACGACGTTCACTTCAACGACGACGCTACCTCGTTCATCCACTCGGATATGTTCTACGAGGAGGTTGCGGCGCGTCACATCGTAACCAAGCACTATCCCGGCTACGGCAACGCGTTCAGCTTCAAGTATCCGCGCTACAAGACCGCACTTCTTAACTACATAAAGGAAACGGTCGCAAAGTACGACGTATTCGGTATCGAGCTCGACTTTATGCGCGAGATCTACTGCTTTGACTACATAAGGGACGAGGGCATTCAGGAGATCATGCTCGACTACGTTCGCGAGATCAAGGAATATGTGCGCGGCATCGAAAAGAGATGCGGCCACGATATCAAGATATCCATTCGCACCTGTGCGAATCCCATTGACGCATACCAGTTCGGCTTCGACATCAGAACGATGGTCGAGGAGGGACTCGTTGACGTTGTTGTTGTAACTCCGAGATGGGCGAACAGCGACAGCGGACTTCAGATAAGAAGATGGCGCGAGTGGCTCGGCGACGACGTTGCTATCCTCGGCGGACTCGAGCACCGCAATCTGCGCGGCACGCAGACGCTTCCCGAGCAGACCAAGGCATATGCGGCATCCTATTATGCACAGAGTGCAGACGGTATTTACTTCACCAATCACGAGTATGACACTCCCCGCAATCACGCATCGTGGGCGGTTAACAAGGATAACTGCCACGAGGGTCACAGAGAATTTCTCGTAACGTCGCAGGACATCGCGGCGTATCCGGAAAACCAGTACAAGCCGCTTCCGCTTGAGATCAAGGCGATCGCAGATCTGCCGCTTGAGCTTGGTATGGTCCGTCCGACTGACAAGGTTCGCGTAGTAATCGACTTCGACGGCGAAATAGAGGACGCTCCTACTTTGACTATCGGCAAGGTTCAAAACGTTGTCGGCAAGGAGTGCGAGCGCGTTATCGGCATCATCGGCAAAAATCCGATGATTTTGACCGACTTCATACCGCTCGAATACGATATGACCGGTATGGAAACTGACGGCCTCGCTCACCTCATCTTCAAGGGCAAAGGTATCGTAAGATACGTTAACGTGATCATCGACGGCGAGTAAGAGGAAGCGAAGGGAAGCGTAAGGAGAACGCGGCTTTCTTGAAAGAAAGCCTGGCAAAGAACTTTATATTGGCTTCGCCACCACATCTTAACGGAATATGAAAAGGGGTTCGGTATCGCTCTCGATATCGAGCCCTTCGTTTTTTCACAGAGGCTTCGTGCACCGCGCCACGGGCAGTTGGGGACCTCGTCGGCACCCGTGCCGACACCCCAACGACCATTTAGCGATACCGCACGATGGTGAAATCACGACGCGAGTGGGAGCGCGCAGACGCTTCGCTGTGCGCGAAAGTTAGCGAACGGTGGGTGGCGCCTTGCTTCGCTCGGCGCTATGGTTAGCCAAACGCATACCACTCTCCTACGCATAGCGCGAGCCTGCAGCGATGCGCGACGAAATGCGCCAATTTCCATTTCCGTAGGAAATTGGCGCCGCCGAGCGAGCACTCTGTGGTACGAAATCGACGGAAGTACGAAGCTCCGAGCCGGTGAAGCGGCGAGGCTACAAACGCAGAGTAATTTGCGCAATAAAAAAAAGCACCGCTAAAGCGGTGCTTTTCATATACGCGAAAATTAGTCAGCGATAACGAACGGCATGATCTCGCGCTCGATAAGAGCGTAAGCTTCCTTGTCGCAGCTCTTGTAGGGCTTGCGGCACTCGCCGAAGTCGTAGCCGAGAATGTTAAGAACAGCCTTTTCGCCTGCCATAACGCCAACCTTGCAAAGAGAGGTGATGATCTCGTTGCACTCGTGCTGAACAGCGAGAGCTTCCTTCATCTTGCCCTCGTTGAAGAGCTTCTGGATCTTAACGTACTTTTCAGCCATGAAGTTGTAGGTGGAACCGATACCGCCGTCGCAGCCTGCAGCAAGACCGGAGAGGAACATCTCGTCGTAACCGTTGTAAACTACCTTGTCGGGATGGTGGCTCTTAACAGTTTCGATGGTGAAGCAGTCGAGAGCAGTGTTCTTAAGGCCGAGGAAGTTGTCGCCTGCGATGAGGTCGCCAAGCTGCTGTGCGGAGAAGTTTACGCCCGAGAATGCGGGGATGTTGTAAACGATGCACTTAAGGGGAGTAGCGGACGCGATAGCGTTGTAGTGATCAACGATCTCGTCGTAGCTAAACTTGTAGTAGAAGGGAGCAACAGCGGAAACTGCATCGTAGCCCATCTTGTCAGCGGTCTTTGCAAGATCAACGCACTCGTCGGTGGAAACTGCACCAACGTGAGCGAGCAGGGTAACTCTGCCAGCGGTGATGTCAGCGATGGTCTGCATAAGACCCTTTCTCTGATCGTTGGTCATCATAAATACCTCTGCAGTGGAACCGCAGCAGTAGAAGCCGTCAACGCCAGCCTTGATGTTACGCTCGATAAGACGTGCAAGAGCCTTTTCGTTAACCTTGCCGTCAGCGGTGAACGGAGTCAAGAGGGCGGTGAAAACGCCGTTGAAGTTTTTCATGGGGAGTACCTCTCTTTTATGTAATTTTTTTATGATAGAACATAATATTCCTTAATAATAATAGCACGAATCTATATGCTTGTCAAGTGGTTTTGCGGGAAATTTTGCCGAGTTGTTTCCGTTCGCGTAGATTCGTTAAAAATATGGCATTCTTTGCATAAAAAATTTTCTTTAATGGTATTGCTAATTTGACCAATATGTGGTATAATATACTTTGATGCAATTTGTTATACTCTACGGGAGGTGAGCATCGCTCGTATGAAAAGAATAGATGCGGCTGTCGTTCGGGCAACGCTGTATATCGGCGCGTGGGAGTTGGTACTGTCCGCGCTTATGCAGGCTGTGTTCCTTATTGGCGGCTGGTGGGACTTTACCGTGCTGTGGGGAAATCTCCTTGGCGGTGCGGCGGCGGTGCTGCACTACTTCCTTATGGGAATCACCGTGCAGAAGGCGCTCGCAAAGGAAGAAAAGGAAGCGAAGGACTTAATGAAGCTTTCGCTCACGCTTCGAAATATGATGCTTGTCGCGGTAATGGTGATTGGATTTATTTTCGATTGCTTCAATATTATAGCGCTGCTTGTACCGATGCTTTTCCCGAGTATTGGTGCCAAGCTCAGCCCGATATTTATGAAAAAGGAAGAAAAGGCAGGTGACGGTGCAAATGAATAAAGAAAGAAGCCCTGGATTCAAGGTGGCGGATATATTCTACGTCTTTATGATGATACTTCCGCTCGCGCTCGCCGTGCTGCTTGAGATACTAACGCGCCCCGCGTCAAACGGTATCGAGATAACGGGTGCGCAGATATTCTTCATTATACCGATGCCCCTTCAGGATTTCCCGATAACCGAGGCTCAGGTCAACTCCTGGGCGGTTATGATAACCATCTTCTTCGCGTGTCTGTACTTTACCCACGGTATTCGTGCGGGAGTCGAAACGAAGCGTCAAATGGCGGCTGAATGGGTTGTCGAGATGACGCAGAATATGGTTCGCACCAATATGGGCGACGACAAGTACTTCGGCGGATTCCCGCCCTTCGTTGCGGCAATAATGGCGCTGTCGGCACTCTCAAGCCTTACCTCGCTACTCGGTCTTTATCCGCCGACGTCGGATATGAACATTGTTGCAGGCTGGGCGATAATCGTGTTCGTGCTCATCACCTACTACAAGATGAAATGCGGACCGTGGCACTACGTCAAGAGCTTCTGCGAGCCTGTCGCGCTTGCTCCGCTTAACGTGATAAGCGAGGTTGCAACCCCCGTTTCGATGGCGTTCCGTCATTACGGTAACATCATCTCGGGTAGCGTAATCTCGGTGCTCATCGCAGCGGCACTCGG
>JAZQZL010000027.1:0-10127 GCA_045634005.1 Candidatus Flemingiibacterium sp.
TTGTGCTCTCACCTGCATCCGCAAGCTTCGATATGTTTAAAAACTTCGAGGAGCGCGGCAACTACTTTAAAGAAATAGTTTTAGGGCTTTAAAACGAAAGGATATAAAAATGCAGAACGTAGACCTTCTCGCGCTGGCGGCCAAAGCCGAGCGTGAGCTTTCGGATATATTCGCGGACATCGACCGCATTTCATTTGAAAATACGAAGCGCGTTATGGACGCCTTCAGAAACAACCGCGTGGACGACTCCTGCTTCGCAGGCACAAGCGGCTACGGCTACGACGATAAGGGCCGCGACACGCTCGATAAGATATACGCCGAGGTGTTCGGAGCAGAGGCGGCATTCGTGCGCCACAGTATCGTTAACGGCACGCAGGCTATCGCTATCGCGCTCTACGGACTTCTCCGTCCGGGCGACATTATGCTTTCCGTGACCGGTAAGCCTTATGACACGCTTGAGGAGGTTATCGGCATCGCGGGCGAGGGTGGAAACGGTTCGCTTGCGGATTTCGGCGTTGAGTACCGCCAGATCGACCTTAAGGACGGCGCGGTGGATTTTGATGCTGTTGATGCGGCACTTCGCGAGTACGGCGACAAGGTGAAGATCGTGTTTCTTCAGCGCTCGAAGGGCTATATGAACCGCCCGACGCTGACCGTTGACGAGATCGGCGAGGTTGCAAGCTTCGTTAAGGCGCGCTCTGTGGCGTGCGTTGTCGTCGACAACTGTTACGGTGAGTTTACGGAAACCCGTGAGCCCTGTGCGGTCGGCGCGGATCTTATTATGGGCTCGCTTATTAAGAATCCCGGCGGAGGTATCGCCGAGTCGGGCGGATACATAGCAGGTAGCGCGAAGGCTGTCGAGCTTGCAAGCTACAGACTCACGACCGTCGGCGTTGGACTTGAATGCGGAGCGTCGCTTGGCAACAACAAGAGCCTCTACAAGGGCTTCTTCTTCGCGCCGCACGTCACCGCGCAGGCTATCAAGACCGCGCATTTTGCGGCTTACATCTTCGAAGCGCTTGGCTGCGACGTAAATCCGAAATGGGACGAGCGCCGTGCGGATATAATTCAGGCGATAATTCTCGGCGCGCCCGAAAGACTCGTTGCGTTCTGTCAGGGAATACAGAGCGGCTCGCCCGTTGACTCCTACGTTTCACCCGAGCCGTGGGATATGCCAGGCTACACCGATCAGGTCATAATGGCAGCAGGTGCGTTCACGCAGGGCTCGTCGATCGAGCTTTCGGCAGACGGACCGATGCGCGCGCCGTACACGGCGTTTATGCAGGGCGGACTTACGTATGAGAGCGGTAAGCTCGGAATACTCGCCGCGGCAGAGCGACTTCTCACGGTGCTGTAAATACAAATCAAAGGACGACGTATGAATAAATATCAAAAGCTGCTTTCAAATACGGCGATACTCGGCGTGGGTACGTTTGCCTCAAAGATGCTCGTGTTTTTACTGCTTCCGCTTTACACGGCGTATCTTTCTACGGCAGAATACAGTACCGCCGACATAATAACGCAAAGCGCTAACCTTTTAATGCCGCTTTTGTCCCTCGGTGTATGCGACGCGGTGTTCCGCTTTACGCTTGACCGTGACGTTGACAAACGCCGCGTTCTGACGACGGGACTTTACGTTATATTCGCGGGATTTTTAGTGTTCGCCGCGCTGTTTCCGCTGCTCAACCTCATCGACTATTTCGAGGGGTATATGTGGCTCATCATTCTCTACGCGTTTGTAGCGAACGTGCACTCGCTGCTCGCGCAGTACTGCCGCGCATCTGGTATGACCGCGTTTTTCGCACTTCAGGGAATAATTGCAACGGCAATCACTATCGCGCTTAATATCCTTTTTCTCGTCATATTGGACATCGGACTGCTCGGCTACGTTTTAAGCGTGGTCATCGCGGACGGCGCCGTTGCACTTCTCATAATCTTCGTGATACGCCGCGATTTTTCGCTTTCGTTTAAGCGTATCGATAGGGCGCTTGGCAAGCGTATGCTCGCGTTCTCCGTTCCGCTTATTCCCACGACCGTTTTCTGGTGGATAACGAACGTGTCCGACAGATACATGATAAAGGGCTTCATCGGCGACGATGTAAACGGACTTTACGCCGCGGCGTTCAAGATACCCACGATGCTCATACTTCTCTCGGGCATATTTATCGAGGCGTGGCAGTTTTCGGCAGTTACCGAGCGTGACGACACAAGCCGTAGGGAGCACGAGGTGTTCTTCGGGCGGGTGTTCGACAGCTTTCAGGGTATGCTCTACATCTCGGGCGCGGGGCTTATCGCGTTCTCGAAGGTGTTTGCGAAGGTGCTGTTTGCCGACGCGTACTACACGGCGTGGGAGTATATGCCGCTTCTTGTAGCGGCGACGGTGTTTTCAAGCCTCGTTACGTTTATGGGAAGCGTGTACCTCGTTGACAAAAAGAGCGTTCACTCGTTCGTTACCGCGGCGATAGGCGCGCTTGTCAACATCGTATTAAATCTTTTGCTTATTCCGACGCCGCTCGGTGCTAACGGTGCGGCGCTTGCAACCTTCTTCTCGTATTTCGTCGTGTTCATCATCCGCGCGGCGAATACTCGCAAGATGATACGCTTCGACTTGCACACACCGAAGCTTATAGTCAACACCGTTGTAATCGGCGTGCAGACTGCGTTTATGGTGCTTGAGCTTCCGTATTGGATGGCGGTTCAGGTTATCGGCGTTGCGGCGATATTTGCTATTAACGCAAGGCCGATACTCGGCGGCGCGATGCGTCTGCTCCGACGCGGAAAATAAAACGTAAAGCCACAGCGTGCCTCTTGACAAAGGCGGCGCGCTGTGGTAAAATAAATAAGTCGCTTGTTGCTATAGCTCAGCAGGATAGAGCGGCCGCCTCCTAAGCGGCAGGTCGAAGGTTCGAATCCTTTTAGCAACGCCAAAAGGACCGAAAGCATTTGCTTTCGTTCCTTTTTATTTTATTTTATTTTTACCTAAACATATCCGAGATATGCTGGAGCGTTTGACGGACGAGTACGTCGCCGCCCTCGTGACCGACCTTTCCGCTCGAAACGAAGGCGCTGTAGTGACCGTGCACCTCGGCTGCCGCGGTGGGAAGATATCCTGCGGAGCCGCACGCGAGCTGGATAAGGAAGGTCTGCTCTGCATCGGAGCGCGCCTTTATCTGATTGCCGAAGTTAAGGAAAAGCTCGAAGGGGTTCGTGGCAAACGCGATATTGCCAAGACGAACGGTGTGCACCTCGGTCTCATAGCAGTTGCGCTTTTCCTGAAGCGATGCGCGCATAAGCGTTCCTATGTGTATCTGAAGCCTTGCAACGTCGTTAAAGTCGATGTCGCCGTCTTTGGCGCGTATGTATTCGCCGATTGCCTTCTCGGCTTCATTTATCTCTGTAAGAGTTACTCTGCGAAGCGGCAGCATCATATAATCAACGCTGTGCATAAGCGGCGCTTCGGAGATCTTCTCGTCAAGACCGTCCTCAAACACTGCGATGATCTCGTTTGCTATACGGCGGCCCGTGAGGCGCATTCCCGCAAGGTCGAACATAGACGGATCGGCTTTGCGGCGCTTGGGATTCACGCGCTCGCAGTTCGGATCGTTTATCGGGCTTTCGGGCTCTACGTAGCGGATTATATCAACGGGGCACTGATCGCCTGCCGCGGAGCACTGCGCAAGGAGAAAAATATTCTCGCCGAAGCGTCTGCGAAGGAGCGCCTTAACCTCGCCCCAGAAGTCGGGAGATACAAAATGACGGTGCTGTACGCACTGTGCAGGGCAGGCAAGATTTGCCACGACGCCCGTAAGCTCGCCGCTCTTGCCGAATATATACAAAAGCTCGATTCCGGAGTCGTTTCCGCCCTCAAGCTCGGTAAACACAGCCGTGTCGGTGTTGCCCCACATCTGCGCGGTGTTGTCCGAATATACGGCGCGGCGGCACATTCCGACCGGAGCGCGGCCAAACGCATTTGCGAGCGAGCCTTCCTCGCGTGTGTTCCACGCGTCGATGATAGCCTTGGAGATGCGCTCGACGAGTAAGTCGTATACCTCTCTGTCGGTTGCAACGTCGTCGCGGCTTTCGAGCTTTGCGCTATCGACGTATTTCTGTCCCGGTGCGAGATATTTCTCGATCATCGCTATGAAGGAGTTGAAGGTTGATGCGTTTGCATCGGCAGAGGGAAGTATACCCTTCTCGTTCCTTGTAGGCTCGTTGATATAGCTTGTGTAGCCGGGACCGGTATGCGTGTGTATCGCGCTCATAATAACGCGCTCGGGATCAATGCCGCAGTCTGCCGCGGACAGCCTTTCGCGTACCCCGCGAATGAGCGCAAGCGACACGTCAAGAAGGTCACACGAGCAGAAGATCACCTGCTCGTTGCCGCTTTCGATCGCGAGAGCTGTTGCGGTGAGCGGTTTTTCAACGTATTCGGAAATTCTTTCGGCAAACTGTCCCACAAGGGAAACCTTTTTATCCGGCGTTATATTGGCTTCCGCCCAGCCTATTTTTAAAGTATTCATTTAAATCTCCTCTGTAATCCTCTTTACGCTTGCGCGCTCGATTATTTTGTGCTCGACGGTTATGTGCTTTACAGCATTGTTTTGACCGATTATCTTGTCAAACAGCATCTGCACTGCGGTTCGGAATTGCTCCTCGGAGAAAAGGTCTACCGTGGTCAGCGGTACCTGCGCGTATGCGGCGGCGGAGATGTTGTTGATGCCCATAACGGAAATGTCCTCGGGAACATTCACGCCGCCATTTGTAAGCTCGTGTATGAGCGAGAGCGCGATCACGTCGTACGCGGTTATTATTGCCGTGGGCTTTTTGTCATCGGCGAGGATCCTTTTTGCCGCCGCGATGCCTACAGCCTCAAGTCTTGTGTTTACAATGTGCACGAAGTCCTTATTGAGTACAAGCCCGTTTTCGGCAAGTGCCTTTTCATATGCGTGGTATTTGCAGCGCGTGTACGGCTCGCCGACGAAGCCGATATCGCGGTGTCCCAGGTCCTTTAAATAAGAAACGCAGTCGCATATGACACCGTCCATATCGTTGCCGACAGAATCGTAGTTGCATTTCTCTGCCTTTTCAATACAGACGATAGGTATATGTGACTCGATTGAAAGCTCGGAAATGTCGAATAGTATAACCCCGTCTGCTGTGCCGAGAAGGACGATCCTGCGAAGGATATCGTTCATCTTCGCCTGATCGAAATCGTATACGTATATTGCAACGCCCGCTCCCTTTGCTTCAAGAGCGTTTTTGAGGCGTGTCGCGGTTTCGGAATAATGTATTCCGAGAAGCTCGGGAACTAAAACAGCAATAAGCAATTGCTTGTTGTTGCTGTACTCGCGACGGCGCTTTTTCTTTTCCTGAAAGTATCCGCATTCTATTGCGATACGGTATATTTTATCGGCGAGTGCCGTGCTTATCTCCGAGCTTCCGGACAGCGCCTTGGAAACTGTAGACGTTGAAACGTGAGCGATCTCGGCGATTTTTTTATGGTTCATAGAAGCCTCCCAAGTCTTATTAGGTACTGCGTACCTATATTATATAATACGGTATACACATTTTCAAGGGGCAGTTTTACGAATTAAATTCGGTTTGGCGTGTGCATCACCGCTTGTTTGAGTGCGTACCCGTGTATGAGTTGCGGTACTCGCTCGGTGTCATTTTCGTGTGATACTTGAAGAATTTTATGAAGTGGTTTTCGCTCTTGAAGGAGAGCATCGACGCTATATGCCCGACGGTACATAGCGTGGTGCTCAGAAGATTTCGTGCGTACTCGATCTGACGGCGCGTTATATACGCCTTGAGCGGCATCGAATACGCCGCCTTGAAGATACGGCTTACGTGGTTTTCGTGATAGCCGAAATGCTCGGAGATGTTGGCGACGGACAGGTTGTTGTCCGTGTTGAGATCGACGAAATCCTTTATCTGCGCGGCGAGGTAGCTTTGAGCTGCGTTGTTAGCCTTGGAAAGGCGAAGCACCTCCTCTGCGATAAGAGCGGTGTAATAGTCCGCACAGACGGGCGGATAGCTTGGCGTATTCGCCGCGTGAAGGCACTGCGAAAAGAGAGTCTTGAGCGTGTATGGATCGCTTGCACGAAAGCATTTAGGAAGATTTTTATACGGCTCGTGGTCGGTGTAGTAGTGTATCCACGCAAAGGAAACGTCCTGCCCCGACGGCTTTATGCCGTAATGCTCACGACCAGGCTCCAAAAAGAGCACGTCGTCCTTGTAGAGCGTGTAGTCGATTCCGTCCTCGCCTATGTACGAAACGCCGTCGTACATAAAGATGATTTCGTACGAATCCTTTATCCTTCGGGGGTGGCACCAATTCTCGTCGCTTTTCAGAACGCCGGTCATTACATATTCAAAGCTGTCGCTTCCGTTTATCTTTATCATGTTGGAAATTCTCACTAAAATTTGATTTATTTTCACTTGTAAAGTGACTGTGTTTTTATTATAATATAAAAAAAGGCGCGTGTCAATACACAAAAAGGAGAAGTGCTATGAAACATATCGGATGTGAGAAGGTTACCCTTAATGGTGGACTTTTGCACGACAAGCAGGAGCTTAACAGACTCGTTACCATAAACGCAGTCTATGACCGTTTCAAAGAAACGGGACGCTTTGATGCGTTCGACTGCAATTGGAAGGAAGGTATGCCATTAAGACCGCATTTCTTCTGGGACTCCGACGTTGCAAAATGGATGGAGGGGGCGGCTTACATACTTGCAAAGCACAGAGATGATGAGCTTGAGGCGAAGGTTGAGAGCCTTATTGATAAAATTGAGGAGCACCAGACTGAGGACGGCTATTTTAACACGTATTTCACCGTAGTTGAGCCGGGCAAGCGCTTCACCGACCGCTTTAAGCACGAGCTTTACTGCGCGGGACACCTTTTAGAGGCGGCACTTGCGTACTGTGTTGCAACCGACAGATCGAGATTCCTTATCCTTATGGAAAAGTACGTTGATCTAATCATAAAGATCTTTATCGAGGAAAAGTCCGCAGCGTTTGTAACGCCCGGTCATCCCGAGCTTGAGCTCGCACTTATGCGCGCATACCGTATTACCGGTAAGAAGAAGTACCTCGATCTTGCGGGCTTCTTTATAGAGGAGCGCGGAAAGCGTGTCGAGGATAAGACGGGCAGATGCTTCCAGAGTGATACTCCTATCAGAGAAAAGCGTATCGCAGAAGGTCACGCCGTTCGTCTTTGCTATCTCTACACGGGCGTTGCCGACTACGCATACGAAACGGGTGACAAGGAGCTTTACGAGGCGTGCCGTGCGATCTACGACGATATCGTAGAGAGAAAAATGTATATAACCGGCGGTATAGGCTCGACGCATTTCGGCGAGGAGGTTACCGTTCCGTACGACCTCAAGAACGACAGAGCGTACACCGAAACCTGCGCTGCGATATCGCTTATGTTCTTCTCAAGAAGCATGGCTCTCTTTGATAATAATTCGAGATACGCAGACCTTATCGAGCGTATTCTCTATAACGGTATGATGTCCGGCCTTTCGCTTGACGGCAGATCCTTCTTCTACGAAAATCCGCTCGCGATCGACCTCAAAAACTACGACGTTCCCGTGTCGCACCTCGGCGAGCGCGACAAGTACGCGCCCTTCGAGAGAAAGGCTGTGTTCGAAACGTCCTGCTGTCCTCCCAACTTAAACCGTGTGCTTTCGTCAGTAGAGGGATATATTTACGCGTACGAAAACAGAGATGTTTTCGTTAACCAGTTTATGTCCTCTCACGCGGCGATAGACGGTATAACCGTGTCGCAGGTTACCGATTATCCGAGAAGCGGCGAGGTAAAGATCACGTCGGGCGGCGCGGAGCGTGTTCACGTGAGAATTCCGTCGTGGTGCACCGATTTCGATATAAACGTGCCGTACGTTATTGAGAACGGCTACGCGGTCATCGAGGCTACGGGCAGAGAGATAATCGTTAATTTCAAGATGACTCCGTTTATAGTGGAGAGCAACGTTGGCGTGTACGAAAACTGCGGCAAGGTTGCCGTTTGCATGGGTCCGTACGTTATGGCGGCGGAGGGCATTGACAACGGCGAAAACCTCCACTCCATTTTCATCGACAAGAATTTCGCGGCAAAGGCGGAATACTGTGAGGAGCTTTGCGGCTACACCGTAGCGGTAAAGGCAAAGAAGAAGCCCCGCGACAACGCGCTCTACAGACGCTACACCGACGATTTCGAGGATTTCACGCTGAAGCTCATTCCCTTCGCGGCGTTCGCAAACCGCGGTCCCACGAATATGTGCGTGTGGCTCAATATAAGATAAATAAAGATCGGCAGAGGTTACTCTGCCGATTTTCTTTATTTGATGATTTCAACCGTAATAGCGTCGTATATGCGCTTTACGTCGTCTGCACTCGGTGCGGCAGTGCCGCTTACAAGACACGCCGACGTGCCGTACGATACGGCAAGACGGAGCTGCTCGTCGGGGGATTTGCCGTCTGCGGCGATAAATCCAGCCACAGTCGAGTCACCTGCTCCGACGGTCGAGAGTGCGGTTATTTTCGGAACGCGTGCGCGGTAGAGCTTGCCATTCGCGGCGAGTATAGCACCGTCGCCGCCAAGCGATATCATCACGTTTTCGATACCGCCCTCGTGGAGCGCTTTTGCGGTGTCGAAAAGTCCGCGCTCATCCTGCGCGCCGAAATATTCCTCGCACTCCTCGGAGTTTGGCTTGATGAGCCACGGCTTTATGCGGCGTATCATATCAAGCGTGACGGATTTTGAGTCGATGACGAGGCGTACGCCTCTCTCTTTAAGTCGCATCAGAAACGCTTCGGTGTCCTCGCGTGAAATACCCTCGGGAAGGCTTCCCGAAAAGGTCACGGTGCCGCCGTTGGGGATAAGCGCCTCGGCCTTGGAAAGAAGGGAAGCATCCGTGCTGAAGCCCTTGAAGGAAAGACGCGTTTCCTCACGCTCTGTGTGTATGGTGATGTTCTCGCGAACACGCCCGTCGCACGGGATTATCTGCGGCTCGATGCCCTGATTGCAAAGTGCGGACAAAAACTCCTCGCCGCCGTTATGCGGAAGCGCTACTACCGCGGTGTTTTTTACACCTGCCGAGAGCAGTACGCGAGAAATGTTTATGCCCTTGCCGCCTGCATCGGTGGACCGCGATGCTGCTAAATTTTCACGTCCGAGGCGAAACTCGGGGAGGGTGACGTGTACGTCGAAAACGGGATTTAAGGTGAGTGTGGTTATCATAGCCGTAAGTGTGACCTTTCGTGGATTTATATCAATATTATACCAGACGTACTGCGCGCTGTCAATAGGCAGCGTTTTTTTAGCGTGTGGCGGAAGTGACGAATATGCTGTATGTGAGGCAGAAAAGACTGTGAAAGCGTACGGCTCGCGGTGGCGGTGTTTGACACGCGTGGAAAACCTTGAATATGCTATGCTGATAGCGGTGGGCGGTGTATACCGCCTGCACACTACTTTAAGGAGAAGAAAAATGAAAGGGTACAACGTATTGTTCTGCAATATTTCAGAGGAGGTGAGGTTATGAAATACAGCGTAAACGGCGCGAGAATAATTGCCACGGAAAACGAAACGCTCGTTGCCGGTGCACGAGGCGCGCATATTGCCGAGTTTTCGTTCGATTCCGCGTGGGACGGATACTTCACAAAAAAGGCGGTATTCAAGCGCGAGAATATGGCAATCGAGCAGCTTATAGTTGACGGAAAATGCGTTATTCCGTGGGAGGTGCTCACAGATAGCGGCATTCTTCTCGTTGGCGTATATGGCGAGAGTGATGACAAGCGCCGTCCGACGCTTTGGGCATCGCCCAAGACGGTCAATCCGGGCGCAACAGAGGCGGACAGCTCGCGCGAGCCGACTCCCGACACGTGGCAGCAGATGCTCGAAAATATAGCTTCCTTCGCGCCACATATCGGAGAGGGCGGCAATTGGTACGTCGGGGAGTATGACACCGGTGTCAGGGCGGACGGTGAGCCCGGTGCTGACGGCTACACTCCCGTTCGCGGCACGGACTATTGGACGGAGTCGGACAAAGCCGAAATAAAGGCGTACGTTGACGAGGCAATTCTCGGAGGTGCGTGGTAATGAGCGTTAATGAAAAAATGAA
>JAZQZL010000028.1:0-7665 GCA_045634005.1 Candidatus Flemingiibacterium sp.
ATGAAGAAATTCAGACTGATCGCATTGCTTCTTGCTGCTATGCTCGTTGCAGCTTCCTGCAATAACGACACCGGCGACAACAAGGGCAATACGGACAAAAACCCGTCCTCAGACAGTGCCGAAGTGCTCGGCCTTCCCGAGGGCCTTGACTACACGGGTGAGACCTTCCGCCTTATCACGGCAGAGGGATACCTCTCCATACCGGAGGATTATGATCCCGCAGAGGACACCAGCATTATCACCCAGGCGAAGTATAAGCAGTTTATTAACACCACCGACCGTCTTGGCGTCGAATTTGAGTTTTACAATGCAACTCCGTTCGAGGTCGCTTCCACTTGGGTATACACCGCTGTAAACTCCTGGTCGGACGACTACGATGCAGTATTTACGGTTGACTATAATATGAGAACGATGGCTGAGATGGGCTTCTTCAAGACCGTCAGCGAGCTTCCTTACGTTAACCTTGACAATCCTTGGTGGAGTAAGGACTATATCGAGGCTGTATCCCTCAACCCCAACGATCCTTACCTGCTTTTCGGTAGCATCACCTACAATCAGGCTGTTGAGCGCATTTGCTGCGTATTCTTCAACAAGCGCCTGCTTGAGGAGGTTCACGGACTTAAGGATACCGATATCTACGAGATGGTTCTTGACGGCACTTGGACTATTGACAAGTTCCTTGAGCTTGCCAAGGGCGTATACGTTGATAACGGTGACGGTGTAAGAAACGGCAACGACACCTACGGCTACATTACCGGCGGAGTAGACGATCTTAATCACCTTGTATACAGCTCCGGACTTGAATTTACCGGTCGTGACGAGAACGGCTTCCCGACGCTCCAGATGAACAACGAGCGCACCGTCAGCCTCGTTGAAAAGCTTCTTACCCTCCTTAATGATGAATCCTACTATAACGCTTCCGAGGATAACCCCGAGGGACTCAGCTTCCCCTATGCGCGTAAGTTCGGTGAGGGCAGAGGACTCTTCCTTATTCAGAGATTCTTCTCTGCACCGTATCACGTTGAAATGGCAGATGACTACGGTATGGTTCCGATGCCCAAGTACGACGAGGATACCGAGGGCTATACGAGCATTGTTACCACCAACGTACAGTGGGGTGCTGTTCCTGTAACCTGCGAGAGAGTGGAGATGACATCTGCAACGCTTGAGTGCCTTGCATACGAGGGATATACTCACTTGATCCCCGCATATTTCGAGAATAACCTTAAGCTCAGATACACTCGCGGCGACCTCAGCTACGAGGCGAAGATGCTTGACATCATCGCAGAGAGCGTTGACACCGACTTTATCTACGTTAACACTCTTGGCGGTATGGGCAACATCTTCAAGGAGATCTTCAATGAAGGCGAAAACGTCTTCGCGTCTACTTACGATTCCTACGCAGGTGTGGCGCAGGCAAGACTTGAAAAGCTTATTGAGGCTGCTGAATAATTTTAATATAAACAAAAGTGGACCGTCCTTAGGACGGTCCTTTTTGTACGAGCTATTTGTTGTGTGACAATTTACACCAAAAACGAGGCTTGCTTGTGTAGTGTTGCACAAAAGAGTCAGGAAAGTTTGTTAATTATCACACTTGACACTTGGCGTGGCGAGATGTTATAATCTATGATAGCGATATGTTGGCTATATATCGTTGATATATGGCAATAAACCACGTTTTGCGAAAGGAAATCACTATGAAGAAATTAAGAATTGCCGCACTTCTGCTTGCGGCTATGCTTATCGCATCGTCCTGCGGCCCGACCGGCGGCGGTGACGGAAAGAAGCCGACTGATACGACACCTTCCTCGGGCACAACTGACGTGCTCGGTCTTCCCGAAGGACTTGACTATACCGGCGAGACCTTCCGTATGCTTACTGCAGAGGGCTATCTCGAAGCTACCGAGGAGGACAGAGATAACGGTGACGTTATCGCGCAGGCAAGATATAAGCAGTTTATGAACGTTACCGACCGTCTTGGCGTTGATTTTGAGTATTTTGTTGCAACTCCGTTTGAAATTGCGGCAACTTGGGTATACACCGCTGTAAACTCGTGGTCTGACGAGTATGATGCAGTTTTCACGGTTGACTCGAATATGAAAACTATGGCTGAAATGGGCTTTTTCAAGACCGTCAGCGAGCGTCCTTACGTTAACCTCGACAATCCCTGGTGGGGTAAGGATTATATACAGTCCGTGTCGCTGAATCCTAACGATCCGTATCTGCTCTTTGGCAGCATCACTTATAATGCAATTGAGCGCCTTGTTTGCGTAACCTTCAACAAGCGCCTTCTCGAGGAGATCCACGGTATGCAGGACGAGGACATTTACAAGATGGTTCTCGACGGCACCTGGACTATTGACAAGTTCCTTGAGCTTGCAAAGGGTGTATACATTGAAAACGGTGACGGTACCAACAATGGCAAGGACATACACGGCTACGTAACGGGCGGCACCGATACGCTCGTTAACCTTGCATACAGTGCGGGACTTAGCTTCACCGGACGCGATGCGGACGGCTTCCCGACGCTCCAGATGAACAACGAGCGCACCATCACGCTTGTTGAAAAGCTTCTCACGCTTCGTAACGACGTTGCATACTACGATGCATCCAAGGATAACGATGCAAACGTTACCTTCCCCTATGCGCGCAATTTCGCCGAGGGTAACGCGCTCTTCCTTGTTCAGAGATTCTTTACTATTCCCGTATGCAACGAAATGGCAGACGACTACGGAATGGTTCCGATGCCGAAGTACGACGAGGACATCGAAGGCTATACGAGCGTCGTTACCACCAACGTTCAGTGGGGCGCTGTTCCGGTAACCTGTGAGCGAATAGAGATGACCTCTGCGACTCTTGAAGCGCTCGCATATGAGGGCTACAATCTTCTTACTCCCGCATACTTTGAGAACACCTTAAAGCTCAGATATACCCGTGGCGACCTTGGCTACGAGGCGCAGATGCTTGACCTCATCGTAGAGGGAGCAAACACCGACTTTATCTACGCAAACAGTCTCGGCGGTCTTGGCAACATCTTTGGCGAAATTTTTGCGGAGGGCGAAAACATCTTCGCTTCCACCTATGATTCCTATGAGCCTGCAGCGCTTGTAAACATCGAAAAGATGATCGCTGCTGCACAGGAATAATTGCATAATGAAAATGAGAGGACCGCTCAGCCGAGCGGTCCTTTTAAACTAAAAAAGCCGAGAGTTATCTCTCGGCTTTTTGTTATATGCTTGCAACGACTGCCACAGCACTCGAAGAGTGCATAGCAAAGTCGCCCATTCCGGCAGGAATATAGTACGTATCGCCCTTGGTGAACGCGAATTTCTCGCCGGCGAATACTATCTCGCCCTCGCCTTCAATAAAGGTGACGGATAAAAAGCTCGATTTGTCGGCTGTGAGTTTAATATCGGTAAATTCGTATTTGTTTACCGTAAACTTATCGCACGAGCAGATAAGCTCGGGTGTGCGCTCGCTTGCGTTTGCGAAGCGAAGTGCATCGATCTCGCTTTCGGTAAAGTTTACGATGACGTCCTTGGCCTTTTCAACGTGCGTTTCACGCGGCTTGCCGTCCTTTCCGAGTCTGCCGTAGTCGTAGACACGGTAGGTTACGTTGGAGTTCTGCTGAATCTCGCAGATGAGGATGCCCTTGCCGATAGCATGAACGAGGCCAGACGGGATAAAGTATACGTCGCCTGCCTTTACCTTTACGCGGTGGAGGAGCGTTTCAACGGTGTTTTCTGCAACTGCTTTGTCAAAAGCTTCCTTGGTGTAGTCGGAGGATAAGCCGTATACGAGCTCTGCATCCTCCTCGGCTTCAACTATGTACCAAACCTCGGTCTTGCCGAATTCCCCCTCGTTTTTGAGCGAGTATTCGTCGGACGGGTGAACCTGAATGGAAAGACGGTCGCACGCGTCGATAAATTTAATAAGAAGAGGGAAGCGGTCGCCGTCATAACCTTCGCCGATAACGCCGTAGCCCGCCTCGTCGATGTATTCTCCGAGCGTTTTGCCTGCGTATTCACCGTTTTCGATGACGTTCATTCCGTCATCGCGTACGGTGAGCTCCCAGCTTTCCGCGAGCTTTTCAAACGGCGCGGTTTTGCCGTAAGACTGCTTTAATTTGCTGCCGCCCCAGATGATTTCCTTAACGGCAGGTGCGAGCTTCATAGGATAGAGATTCATAATGTGCCTCCAAAATGATAATGTATAATTGTTTTAGGTTTGCAGATACTTGATTTGTAAGTTTCACAAATGTGAGATTTCAAAAAAGCCTTAAAGGAGCATTTATAATGAATAACGAGAAGAACCGCTACGAAAACGGCGGTATGAATCAGACCAAAAATAAGACCGAAAACAAGACTGAAAATAAGACCGAAAACAAGACTGATGCCAAGTCCGTTAGGAACAAGACCTCCGAGGGCAAGAACAACAAGCCTGCAGACAAGCGATTTTAAGTTCTTTTACTGATCCCAGAGCATGCGGCGTGTAAGCGCCGTGTGCTTTTATTTTCGCTGTGATAGAATAGCCTCTGCTATGATAAGATCCGTCGGTGTGGTTATCTTGATGTTTTCGCGACCGACGTCCGTAAGCTTTACGCGAAATCCGACGTGCTCTGCAAGCGCATTATCGTCTGTTGCGCTGAAGCCTTCTTCCTTGCAAACGTATGCAGCTGCGCGGTAAAGCTCGGTTTTGAAGGCCTGCGGGGTTTGCACCGTCCACAAATTTTCGCGCTCGACGGTTTCGGTTATAAAGCCGTGACTATCGGCGAGCTTGGTGCTGTCGGTCGCTCTCGTTGCGGCAGTTGCAGCGCCGTACGCGTATGCATCGTGAAGCACCGCGTCGATGTTTTCCTCTGTGATAAGACAGCGTGCGCCGTCGTGTATCGCGACGAACTCGCTTCTGTCGTCTATTGCCTCAAAGCCGCACAGAACGGAGTCCTGACGCGTGTCACCGCCGCATACGACTGCGGTGATCTTATTAAGGTCATACTCGCGAGTATAACGCTCGTACTCGCTCATTTCCTCTTTTCGTGCAACAACGATTATCTCGTCTATTTTATCACATTTTTGAAATGCTATAAGTGAGCGTGCTACTACAGGTATGCCGCACAGCGTGAGATGCTGCTTGGTTTTGCCCGACGCGTCCTGCATACGCGTACCTTTGCCTGCGGCGACGATTATCGCCGAGGTAAAATGCGGTGTATTCGCGGTTTTGGAAAGTGTGCGCACAAGCGATGCGACGTCTTTAGCGGATATTTTCATAGCGTCGGCTCCTTTTGGTAGTTGTCATACATATATTATACCACAAATTTGCGCCAATGAGTGAACAAAATTAAAATTTCAGCAAATAAAAACGGCATCGCTTTTGGCGATGCCGTACGCATTACTTTGCAAAATATTCGATTACAAAATCGGGAACTCTGCCAAGAAGGAAGCCGAACGTGTAGGTGCTTGTATAGGTGTATACGTCCTCGGGCGCCTTTTCCTTTACTTCGGTCGTATACGTGCCGTTTTCGTCGTAGTAATACTCTACGTTGTAGGAGTCCTTTACCTCGAGCTCATACGACACACTGTAGTTGCTGTCGGTGAAGGTGAACGGCGAGTAATCGCTGCCAAACGGATTGTCGGCTGCCTTGAGTGCTTCGAGGATTTTGTCTGTGTCAGTCACAAAAAGCGTTTTTGCTTCTCCATTTTCGTACTTGGTGACCTTCATAGATTTAATAGCGCGGGCGAGATTCTCGATCGTCTTATCCTGCGTCATCGGAATGAAGCCGTTTTTAACGTAGCGCTCCTGAAGCTCGGTCATCGAGGTGAATAGGGGGAACGTCACGTCGGTGCTCGTGCCATACTCGTACACGTAAAGGTTTCCGAAGGTCTGCTGCTGGAAGAAATCGAAGTCGACGTTTTTGTTCTCCTCGAGAAGAAGGTCAAGGCCAAGATCCAATGCACGAGGAGCGGTAGCTGTAAGCGTGTCGAAGTCCCAGCTCCTATTGCCTGTGTAGTGGTCGTATACCGCGCCGTCGTTCGCTGCCATAAGGTTCGGGACGTATATCATCATATGACCGGCGTCGTCGATCTTATTAAGCGCGGTGGCGTACTGCGTCTTGAACTGTTCGCTGTTGAGAAGCGTTTTGAACTCGTCGATAAAATCGCTCGAATTGTAGATTCGCACGAACTTTGCAACGGGAACGCCGATTTTCGGGTAAAATACTATCTGAATGCGCTTGGATGTTGAGTGATAGTAGGGATCGTCGGGAACTGCACTCGAAAGGAAATAGTTGTTTAGTGAGTTGTAGCTATAGCCGTGCGTGCCTTCGGTGTAGACCGTACGCATAGCATCTATTACCTCTTTATCGGTAAACTCCATAGTGCCGCCTGCACCGTCGAAGCTTATCTCGATACGCGAGGTAAATGCGGTAGAGGGGACGTTTGTGTTGATGCCGAACGCATTTATTACGAGGATAATAAATGCAGTAGCCGCACACGCGCCGAATATGCAAAGTCCCTTCCAGCCCTTGAACATAGAGCGTGCGGTCTTTTGGAGTATGGTGTTAGCGAGCATAAATACGAGCACGGCACCGCATATCATACCGAATACGGTCCAGAGCATATCGTCCATAATGAAGTAGAAAAGAAGTCCACCGCCGAGTGTGCCGAGAAATACGAGAACGTATTTTATAACCTCGCCGAGAGGGGTGAATACAACGGGCGTGCCTGCGCGCTCGCTTTTGCGCTTCATATACACGACGTAGGAAACAAACAGCATTGCGGCAGAGAGAAGCAGTAAAAGTCCTGCTTCAAATACGGAGAGCGGATCGGTATTGATTATAAGCCGCAGAGCGGGCGTGCTCACCTCAAAGAAGTTTGCGTTAAAATAGTATTCGGTCCACATATTTTCGTTGAAGAGGGAAATGAACGCGACGCTAAGACCGTACGTTGCAGGAACTATAAACGCCGCCACGAGGGTGAGCGTTAACTGAACGGCGGTAAGGCCGCTTGCCATTCCTACGAGCGTTGAAAGCGAGAAGAAGAATATCGAGTAGATAAACGCTTCCGCGCTCATCACGAGCATATTAACGAGCAAGAGATCGGTAACAAGCCCGTTTGACGCGAAAACTATGAGGGTAAAGATTGCGTTAATAAGGTACGGTATAGCCACGGCAAGCGCCGAAACCGCAAGCTGCGTTACGAAAAGGCGTCCGCGCTTTACGGGAAGGCTGTGGTAAAAGTCGATGGACACCTTATTTTTAAGGTAAGCGAAGCGCGAGCAGGATACGACCACACCGAATATCGAGGCGGCGATTATAACGAAATAACGGATAGTGAATATCCAATCCTCCGCGAACATATTTTTGAGTCTTACAATATCGTCTGCGTCAAGCGGCGTGCGGTCGGATATTGTCATCATAACGGGAACGGGCAGTATAAAGAACAGTATTATCGTAAAGAGCAGTGCCGTCGTCCAGAATTGGCGCGCGGTAAAGCCGAAGAGAGAAGCGAAGCCTGCGCGCTTCTTATTAGTATTCAAGCTTTGAGAAGTCATATCCTCTTTCCTCCATTTCGCTTATAAATATTTCCTCGAGTGTGAGCGGGATCATTTCGTAGAAGGTGGGATTGCGCTCGTTCATAGCCGAGTTTATCTCGTCGAGCGTGCCACGAG
>JAZQZL010000029.1:0-54499 GCA_045634005.1 Candidatus Flemingiibacterium sp.
ATGATGGAATGGCAGACGTGACGGACTCAAAATCCGTTGGTAGCAATACCGTGTGGGTTCAAGTCCCACTGCCGGCACCAAAAACGAAAGCAGTCCATTGGACTGCTTTTTCGTTTTTGGAACGATGTGTTCCGCAAGCGGAACGTGATGCGCACTTCGTGCGTGATGACGGCGTCGCCTTGTGATCTGCCCTTCGGGCGTGTAAAGGAACACATCACATCACTTTGCGCCATCGGCGTAATACATCACTGTGCGGTAGCACAACATCACTTGCCCCTAAGGGCAAACATCACTCTTTACAAACTCCCAAATTTATGTTATAATATAGGCGAAAGGCGGTGAGCAAATGAAAAAGAAAAATAACAGTAAAACAAGAGAAAATAACATTGTATTGTTTCTGCAATTTTTTATAGTTCTCTTGTTCGGTTTTTGTCTTTGTAATGTTTGCCGCATCGCTATCAGTTGTATTTTTAATGGATTTGATTTGTTTTTTACTCAAGTCATAGATTTGCCATATGTGCTTTATTTAATCTTATCCGTGATTCTTTCGGCAATTTGGATTTTTATAATACGCAGTAAGCTGAAGTAATACGTTGTTAGTATCATATAAAACTCATTAAGTTCAAATCCCGTAAGCACTCCCCCAAAAATATCTTTTTTATAGCCCTTACACCAATAAAAGCCACACACAGGCTCGTCCTGTGTGTGGCTTTTATTTTTTGTACGGCAATTGGAAGGGACTTGAAGGCCGCGTGTAAGAAAACAGTCCGGTGGACTGTTTTCCCGCGGCACCGCTCCGTCCGCAGACGGGCAAGTCCCACTTTGTTTGCACTTATAAAATTGGCTCGTCCTGTGTGTGTGGCTTTTATTTTTTGTACGGCAATCGGAAGGGACTTGAAGGGCGCGTGTTAAGAAACAGTCCGGTGGACTGTTTCTCCGCGCCACCGCTCCGTATGCTGTCGGGCAAGTCCCACTGCAGCGAGGCAGACAAAACACCATTTTTTAATCAAATCTGTCACTCGGTAGTACCAGCCCTCTCACAATTTTCCGTATATTTCAAAAACACATTGATTTTTCCGTTTCACGATGATATAATAGTGGTATACAACTAACTCAAAAGAAAGGCAAATATATGAAGTACCGTATTGAGCACGACTCTATGGGAGAAATGAAGGTGCCCGCCGACAAGCTTTGGGCAGCACAAACACAGCGGAGCCGTGAGAACTTTAATATAGGCGTCGGCATTGAAACTATGCCGCGCGAGATAATCCACGCATTTGGCATACTCAAAAAAGCGGCGGCGCTCGCCAATCACGACTTACAGCCCGAAAAGATGACGAAGGAAAAGCTCGACGCGATAAGTGCGTCCTGCGACGAGGTCATCGAGGGCAAGCTCTCTGAGCACTTTCCTCTCGTCGTATGGCAGACGGGCTCGGGAACACAGTCTAATATGAACGCGAACGAAGTCATCAAAAACCGTGCTAATCAGATTGCAGGCACCGATCTTACTCACCCAAACGACGACGTCAATATGAGCCAATCCTCAAACGACACCTTCCCCACCGCGATGCATATCTCGGCGGTGATCGCTATCGAGGACAGTCTTATTCCCGCTATAGAACAGCTCATCGCGACCTTCAAGCGCCTCGAGGCGGAAAACGAAGGTATCGTAAAATCCGGACGCACTCACCTTCAGGACGCGACTCCAATCAAATTCAGCCAAGAGATAAGCGGCTGGCGCTCGTCACTCGAGCGCGACGTAGAGCTGCTGCGCCTCGCCGTAAAGCCGCTGTACGAGCTTGCGCTCGGCGGCACGGCCGTCGGTACGGGACTAAACGCACCGGAGGGCTTTGACGTGCTCGTTGCCAAAAAGTGCGCCGAGCTTACGGGCAAGCCGTTTGTCACCGCGGAAAATAAATTCCACGCACTCACCTCGAAGGACGAGCTCGTATTCGCGCACGGCGCTATCAAGGCGACCGCCGCGGATATGATGAAGATCGCAAACGACGTACGTTGGCTCGCATCGGGTCCGCGCGACGGTCTTGGCGAGATATACATTCCCGAAAACGAGCCCGGATCGTCAATAATGCCCGGCAAGGTCAATCCCACGCAGTGTGAGGCTGTCACTATGGTAGCCGTGCAGGTAATGGGCAACGACGTCGCTATCGGTATGGCGGCATCGCAGGGCAACTTTGAGCTCAACGTATTTATGCCCGTCGCGGCGTACAATTTCCTGCAGTCCGCAAGACTGCTCTCCGAGGCGATAGTATCCTTCGACGAAAAGTGCGCGTCGGGTATCACGGCAAACCGCGAGCGTATGCATCACAACCTTCACAACTCGCTTATGCTCGTGACTGCATTAAGCCCCTACATCGGCTACGAAAACGCGGCAAAGACCGCGAAAAAGGCGTACGAGGATAACGTTTCGCTGAAAGAGGCGTGTGTCGAGCTCGGATTTCTCACGGCAGAAAAATTCGACGAGGTGTTCCACCCCGAAGAAATGTGCTGATTTTATAAGGAGATACCAAAATGAGCCAAGCCCTAAAGAAGCCGCGCGCTTCAAATAAAGTAAATATGTGCGAGGGCAAAATAATGCCCCATCTCATCCGCTTTGCAATACCGCTTATGGTAACGGGCGTGCTGCAGGTGCTTTTCAACGCGGCTGACATAGTTGTCGTCGGCAAATACGCCGCCGATTCCGAGCTTTCACTCGCGGCTGTCGGTGCGACGACCTCGCTCGTTACGCTTATAGTAAATCTTTTTATCGGACTTTCTATAGGCACCAACGTTCTGTGCGCACGATTCTTCGGTGCCAAAGAATACGACGACCTTTCCAAAACCGTGCATACGTCTATGTTTGTGAGCGTATTAATGGGCATCGGTTTAACCCTGTTCGGATTTTTCGGCGCAGACCTCTTCCCCCTTATTATGAGTGTCCCCGAAAACGTCGTGCCGCTCTCAACGCTTTATATCAGAATATATTTTCTCGGTATGATACCTATGCTTGTGTATAACTTCGCCGCGGCGATACTCCGCTCGGTTGGTGATACCAAGCGACCGATGTACTTCCTGACGCTTGCAGGCGTAGTAAACGTACTTTTAAATTTACTTCTCGTTATCGTATTTCATCTTGACGTTGCCGGCGTTGCTATCGCAACTGTCGTAGCACAAACCATTTCTGCGGTGCTTACCGTACACTGCCTTTTCCGTGATGAAGGCGCGATAAAGCTCTGTATGAGCAAGCTTAAGTGCTCGGAGCGCCATCTTGCGCAGATCATCAGGATCGGACTTCCCGCCGCACTTCAAAGCACTATGTTCTCGATAGCGAACGTAATAATCCAGACCTCGCTCAACGCACTCGACATAGATATGTATCTTTCGGGCGAGATCTTAAAGCAGGGCGTTCTCGTGGCGGCGTGCAGCGCATCAACAAGCGTGGAATCGCTTGTCTTCACCGCAATGGATTCCGTTTATCAGGCGCTCGTTTCCTTCACAAGCCAAAACTTCGGCGTACGTAACTACGAGCGTATCAAAAAAGCACAGGCGCGTGGCTTTATTTTACTGACAATAATAGGTGCCGTGCTTTGCTCGATGTGCTATCTCTTCCCCGAGCAGCTTATCGGTATTTACGTTGACAAGGAAACCTCACTGCAAACCATACAGTACGGAGCAGAGCGTCTTCAGCTTGTAGGCGGCACGTGCTTCCTAATCGGATTTGCCAATGTTTTCGTTGCCGGAATGCGCGGTATGGGTTATTCAATGATACCCATGCTTTTATCCGTTGTATTTACGTGTGCGTCAAGACTTTTGTGGATAGCGACAGCGTTTCAGTACAGCCGAACGGTGTTCACGCTCTATATGGTTTACCCCGTTTCCTACATTTTGACGGTTGCCGCACAGGCGATAGCGTTCTTTATCGTAATTCGTTTGGCAGTAAAAAAATATCCGCCATACCCTAACGAGCTATAAAAAAGGAGCCGTACGGCTCCTTTTTTGCGCTTACTTTTTGTTGCAGCCACAGCCGCCCTCAACGTCACGCGCCGCGCCGATACAGCCGCAGCCGCTTGTGTGAGGTACACTTCTGCCGGGTGCGAACTCATCTATCGGGAACGCCATACGGCGGAACGCATCGCAAGGCGAGCCGGTATCCGCAGGCGCACATTCCTTATCGGGCACGCTGAACTCGAGCGCGTTCACGAGATACTGCTCGGGACGCTCTATGCGGATAACCGAGAAAAAGCCGAGCGACACTGCAAGATAACGGCTCCCTTCGTCCCAAAGCTCACCTACTGCGTTTGTAACCGCCGTAGGAATATCCGCGCACGAGCAGCAGCAGTTGCAGCAGCACGCGGAAGGCTCAAGCACTCTCGTGCCGAGAACCACGGGATCGACGGTTTCCACAACCGCAACGGGCAAATTGTTACCCCTCTCCCCGGTACAGGGAACAGAGCAGAAGCTGTCCGTCGCCGCGTTCGAGCGGAATACGTGTACGCTTCCCTCGCCGCCGTAAAGCACGACGGATTTTTCAACTGCAGCAATACCGCCAAAGCACTGACTCTTACCGGGACAAATGCACGCCTCAAGCTCAAGCTTTACGTAAAAACGTACCGTTACACGGTAAAAGCCGCGCGAGAGCTGTACCGGCTCGACACTTATAGCGGAGGAGCATATTTCCGCGGATTTGGTGCGCACCTGCGAGGTATGTTCGACGATGCTCTGACCGAGCTCATCAAGGAATACACGCGTATTCTCAAAGCAATCGCGGTCGCGGCAGGAATCGAACACCTGGTAGGTGTCGATCACGACACCGCACCCGTTCGTGCCTATACCTCTCTCACGGGAAAAGCACCCGTTTCTGTTGTCAGACATATATAAAACCACCTTTATTTAATCTTTATTGTCATGCCTATGGACACGGCTTTACTCCGCATCCTCATTGACAAGATATGCGTGGCTCGGTGTTTGTGTTACGGTGAGTAGCGTACGCGTGTATTCTCAAGCTTGCTTCGCACCCTTGACCATATTTCCTGTGCATC
Organism: Candidatus Flemingiibacterium sp.; assembly: GCA_045634005.1. Taxonomy (GTDB): domain Bacteria; phylum Bacillota; class Clostridia; order Oscillospirales; family CAG-272; genus Flemingiibacterium. Next base: position 5,037 of record JAZQZL010000029.1, read on the forward strand.
GGGACAGCTCTCAATGTACGTTCGCATACGCTCGTTAAGTCCGCATACGCGGCACACCACGTCAACGCTCGGCTCGTGCGGCGGTCTAAACTCGGCGGGCTTTGGCAGGATGCCGAGATATTCGCATCCGTCGATACGCCGCCCGTTGCGGCGAAACTCAAGCAAGAGATACTCTCCCGTTCCCGTGCCGCTTGAGCCTTGTATTCCGATGACCTCGCCCTTTTTCACATAGTCGCCCTCGTTTACGTATCTCGTCGCAAGTCTTGCGTAGGTTACTGTGGCACCGTTGTTCCCCGAAAGCGTAACAAGTGTTCCCAGTCTGTGCTCGCGGGAATGGATATCCGTGTTTCGCCCCGCCCTTAAAACAATTCCGTCCTCAAGTGCGACGATCTCCTTATCCGAGCCGTATACGGAAGGAAGCCCTTCAAAGCAAAGTGCTCCGCGAGTTTGCTTCTTTCCGCTTATGCGTATCTCCGATAGCACAAAATGTTGTGATTTATAAAGCTGCATTTTTATTCCTCCGATTAGTTTAGATTTTCTGAACTCATTGCGTTAAAAAAACAGCGCTCAAATTCCCGACAGTCAAGTCGCAAAGCTCTCGCGATGGCAAGCATCTCCGAATACCGAAACTCGTCCCTTCCCATAAGGAGCATTGAAAGTCTACCCTCACTGACTCCCATTGCCGACGCAAGCTCTGCCCTATCAAAGCTTGAATCTATCAGCCTTCTTAAATGTGCCCTGTCTACCGTCTTTGTGCGCGCCATTATCTCGCTCCTTGTTCAGAATTTCTGAACTAATTATAGCATTACACCTTATCCGTGTCAAGACCTGTGCAGATTTTTCGATGATTTTAGCACTTTTTTTGTAGATTGACCTTGATTTTTTCTAATAGATTGGGTATAATATAGGTGCAGACAAGTTCACAAATTCTGAACTCAATGCAATTACACACAGAAAGCGAGAGCCGTAATGTCAGTTTTCAGCGAGCGTTTAAGATCCACAATGAAAAAAAACGGTATCACTCAAGCCCAGCTCTCCTCCCTCACACACATACCCAAATCGGCAATAAGCCAATATTTAAGCGATAAGTTCAAGCCACGCCAGACGCGTATCGGCGTAATCAGCAGCGCGCTCGGTGTAAACCCTGCGTGGCTGTGCGGCTACGACGAGTTAGAGGGCATTACGATTGCTACGAAAAAGGTATCTCTCTCCGAGCGCGAGCGCGCTATTATAAACGCATACCGCACATCTCCCGACTTCAAAAAACGAATTGACAAGGAGTTCGCCTTTTTCGCAAACGAGGGTATCTTCGATGTCTTCCGCGCAGCAAAATCCGAAGACGGCACCGTCGCTCCGACAAAGGAAGAAATAACCGTTGCAAGGCTATCGCGCCTTGCTAATGCGCCGCAAACTACCGAGGATCTGTAATAATGTACGATTTCTACGGCATATATGCCTCCTGCCGTGATGCCGCCTGGAGATGTCTTATAGATTTCGACGTTTCTTCCCTGCCCGTCAAGCTTATAAGCGCAACAAAGCGCGCGGGAATACGCGTCATATGCAACTCCGCCGTAAACGAGCTTCGCGAGGGAGAATACGGCGCAAGCATATTTCTGCCAAACGGGCAGTGGGTCATCGTGTACGACGACAACCTGCCGCTAAATGAAGCGCGTATGGTCATCGCGCACGAGTTCGGGCACATTCTTCTCGGTCACGAATACAAGTATCGCGACTACAGATTTCAAAGCGCCAAGGGCAAATTAAAGAGTGAGCGAGAAGCGGATATGTTCGCGCTTCGCCTGCTCGCGCCCGCCTGTGTGCTCCACGAGTTGAAGTGCTGCGACGGCGAGAAAATTTCCGAGCTTTGCAGGATTCCATTGGAAGCCGCACACACGCGCGCCAAGCGTATGAGCGTTCTCGAAACGAGAAACGCCTATTATAAAAGCAAGCTCGAGCAAGACGTACGCGCGAAATTCAACAGCTACATAAAGTCGGCTAACGCCGAAAATGAATAAAGAATATCGGAAAGCACTCCGATATTCTTTATTTTTTGAATACTGCGTCCCACTTATGGCAACAATCTCATAAAATCCAAATACGGAGGATTATTATGATTAAAGGTTGTCAGAGAAAAATCATTATGGTCAAGGATACGGGCAGCAGATTTTTTGAATGTGCGTATTTCGTTTTAAAGCAGGATCTGCCAAAGAACTCGCGTGAATCAGATATGATCGCACAGGCACACAGCATAATTGATGCATACATTCCCGATGGGCAACCCCTCGGCGCTCCAAACGTTCATAAAGATGCACCTAGCGACGGACAGAAGAAATTATCTCCCGTTCTTATGGGGATTATAAGCTCTGTGCTCAGCGTGTCGCTTACCGTTGCGGTGATGCTGATACTGAATTAAAGATCGTCCGCGTCCTGGACAGGATGGGGATCGTGAATATCAGCACTTGTATCACGGCGTGAATCTTTATCGTGATATACGCCGGTATAGCTTCCCTGCACGTCGGTGTCCTCGCCCGTTTCGCGCCACGTGCGAATACAGTCAACGACTGCCTCGGGCATAACCTTAAGCTTTCGTTTCATAACGTCACCTCATTTGAATGCGGCTTTGTGCCGCAAGATAAGTTTGCCCGCGTGAAGTGATAATATTATTAACAATATATTCATATTCGTTCGCTTATATAATTAACAAAATTATGATATAATAGTAGTGTAATTTTTTGTTCGTTATTTTCCAAATGGCAAGCGAAGGAACGTTGTTTTCGCTTTATACGCCGCAAAAAGCAGTACAAAGGCATCGTGTCGACCGCCTATATGCACGTTGTCCCGTCGCTTTTTGTGCCGTGTATCAATCCATCGCAAGAGGGTGTCTTTTTGTACGCCCTTGTTTTGTCGCGACGTTTTACGCCGCGAACGCATAGCGCGGCATTCAAGTTACATATTATCGGGCTTCCCCCCATATTCATACACTGAAAGGATAGTGAATTACTTGGCAAAAAAGAAAAACACATCAAAGCTTAAGGTAATTTCTCTCGGCGGTCTTGGCGAGATCGGAAAGAATATTACAGTACTCGAATACGAAAACGATATAATCGTCGTTGACTGCGGACTCGGATTTCCCGATGACGATATGCTCGGCGTCGACCTCGTTATCCCCGACGTTACCTACCTCGAAAAAAATATCGAGAAGGTGCGCGGCTTCGTTATCACACACGGTCACGAGGATCATATCGGTGCACTTCCCTATATTTTAAAGACCGTCAACGCTCCCGTTTACGGCACACGACTTTCCGTTGGTATCGTCGCAAACAAGCTCTCGGAGCACACGTTTGAAACGAAACCCGAGCTTAATGCTATCGAGGCGGGCGACGTTGTAAAGCTCGGCGCATTTTCGGTTGAGTTCGTTCGCGTAAACCACTCGATCGCAGACGCTTGCGCGCTCTCGATCAAGACTCCTCTCGGCATTGTATTCTGTTCGGGCGACTTCAAGCTCGACTTAACGCCCGTCGAAGGCAAGATAATGGATATTCCGCGTATCGGCGAGATCGGCAAGCAGGGCGTAACACTCCTTCTGTGCGAGTCCACCAACGTCGAGCGTCCGGGATACACTCCTTCCGAGAAAAAGGTCGGCCGCTCACTTGACGGTATCCTCCAACAGCACAGCGACAAGCGCGTTATCATAGCGACCTTCTCCTCTAACGTGCACCGCGTACAGCAGATAATCAACGCAAGCGCGGCTCACGGACGCAAGGTTGCCGTAACGGGCAGAAGTATGATAAACATCGTTAAGACGGCAATCGAGCTCGGATATATGAACGTGCCCGACGGCACTCTTATCGATATAACCGAGATCAAGCGTTACCGTGACGATCAGCTCACCATCGTAACGACGGGAAGCCAGGGCGAGCCTATGAGCGCGCTTTACAGAATGGCGTTCTCCGATCACGACAAGGTGCAGCTTGGCACAAACGACCTCGTTATAATCAGTGCAAACCCCATTCCCGGCAACGAAAAATATATCGGCAACATCATCAACGAGCTATTTAGGAAGGGCGTTAACGTGCTCTACGATGCGCTCGCTGACGTACACGTATCGGGCCACGCGTGTCAGGAGGAATTAAAGCTTATGCACGCGCTGACACAGCCGAAATACTTTATGCCCGTGCACGGCGAGGCACGTCATCTCATCAACCACAAAAAGCTCGCCGAGGAAATGGGCATGCCTGAAAACCACATTTTCGTTTCCGAAATCGGCAAGGTTCTCGAGATCGACCACGACGGTGCACGATTCAACGGTACCGTTCCCGCAGGCAAGATCCTCGTCGACGGCTACGGAGTCGGCGACGTCGGCAACATCGTTCTGCGCGACCGCAGACATCTCTCGCAGGACGGCATAATCGTCGTTGTGGCAACCGTCGATATCGACACACGTTTGCTTCTCTCCGGTCCCGATATCGTTTCGCGCGGATTCGTTTACGTGCGCGAGGCGGAGGAGCTTATGGATGAGGTGCGCAATATCGCGCGCGATGCGATACTTGATTGCCTTGAGCATAACATAACCGATTGGGCAGAGCTCAAGGGATCTGTCAAGGACGACCTCTCGCGCTTCCTCTATCAGAAGACCAAGCGCAAGCCAATGATACTCCCCGTTATTATGAACGTATAATAAAAACAAAAAAAGCCGTCCGATTGATCGGACGGCTTAATTTTTATATTATATCAGTTCCTCAATATAGCGTACATATTCGGGCGAGCCGAGTGCTTTGATAATTTCCTTATGTGTCTTATACTTTTTAAGGTCATTACCCGTAACTGTAAGCGATACCGTGTAAACCGATATACCCGAGTTCGAATACGCGGGGTTTACCTCGATATCGTCTATTCGAAGTCCAAGCGCACGAGCTGTGGCTGTAAAATCGGGCAAGCTCTGACGGCTTGTAAGCTCGAGATGAATCTCAAAGTGGTCGGAGCGGTTTTTAAGAAAGACTTCAAATGCCGGAAAAAGCGACAGCGAGCAAATGAGAGCGAGAAATCCGATCAGCGTAAGGCTGTAAAGACCTGCGCCCGTAGTAATACCGATAACACCGTTAGTCCAAAGAGCTACGGACGTGGTAAGACCCTTGATCTGATTTTTGGAGCTATACAGAATAGAGTTGCTGCTTATCGTAGCCGCGCCGACCACAGCCGCCGCTGTGATTATCGGGAACTGTACGCTACCGGTGTTCATTATGTATGTGTCGAGAAGCATCGAGAAGCAGCCAACAAGCGATACGAGCATAAACGTACGAAGTCCTGCCGCGTGACGCTTGCTCGCACGCTCACATCCGATAAGTGCGGACAGAATAACAGCAAGTGCAATACGAAGGAGTATTGCGCCGAGAGTGAGCTGTGCTGACCACTCTCCTAGAAGCTTTACCAAGGGATCGCCAATTTCAAAAAGTATCATAATATTTCTCCGTTAAAGTATGTCAGTGTCTGAATTTGTCGCGGTAAAGACCTGGGCGAGAGCCTATCGCATCAAGTTGCTCCTCAGCCGCCTCAGTAAATGCAGTTTCCTCCGCGCCTATTGGCGGTAGTGCCAATGCATTTTCCTCGCGAATCTTTTTTACTCTGTCTATAAGCTCGCTTGCATCTGGCGGAGGTGCTTCGGGAACATCCTCACCGCCGATAGATTTTGAAAGCGAGAGCGCAAGCTTCGCAAGCGGAGGTCCGACGAACTCGTAAAGTATGCTTGCAAAGATGATTACAGTTTCAAGCGCTGCTCCGAGCTCACCGCCGAGAGAACGCGCACCGAGTGCCGCAAGACCGATCGCAACACCCGCCTGCGGTATAAGCGCCATTCCAAGATAATTTCGCTCCTCGCGACTTCTGCGAAGAACTGCATTTCCGAAAAATGCGCCCGCATATTTCGTAACAAGACGAACTCCAAAGTATACAAGTCCTATCAGAACAAGCGGAACTCCGCCGAATGCTCCGCCGCCCGCAAGTGCACCGAAATTAAAGTTAAGTCCCGAGCGGACGAAATAAATAAGCGTAAGCGGAGGGCTGAAGTACGCAAGCTGCAAAAACAGCTTGCCGTCGCCTGTGATGTTTATGTAGACCGCACCGATCGTCATACATCCGAGGAGAGGTGAAACGTCGAGAAGCGCGCATATTCCGCAGAACGCGAAAAGTATACCGACCGCTATAATAAGGCGATTGTCCGTAGAGTGCTTCTTTTTTAAGAAAAGCATCAGCAGAACGCCAAACAGCGCACCGATAAGAACGGTAGCAATGTTTTTAAGTATCGGCATGAGCACCGCGCCTGCACCGAAGCCGTTTGCGCTTGCCGCAAGCGCCACAGATATCGCCACGCTGTATGCCACAAGTCCGAGTACGTTATCAAATGCCATAACCTGCAAAAGCATATCGACGAACGCGCCGCGCGCTCTTGTCTGACGTATGGTCATCATCGTAGACGCGGGAGCAGTTGCCGCAGCAAGAGCCGCTAGAACTATCGAAAGTGAAATATCAAGTCCGACGAGGAAGTACATCACCGAGAACATCGCTGCAGATACGATACACGCCTCTATGAGCGTCACTCCTGCCGCCGCAAAGCCGCACCGCTTGAGCGCCGACAGCTTAAAGAATTCGCCTACTCCGAACGCGATGAATGCAAGCGATATATCCGATATAAAGTCCGTTCCGTCGATTATCTCACGCGGAACAAGGTCAAAACACGTCGGTCCGAGAAGCACGCCGACGACTATGTACGCTGTTACGTTAGGAAGGCGGAGCTTTTTGGTAATGCGTGTCATCGCAAATCCGCCCATCAGTATCAGCGATATCGATATGATTATGGTTGCCGTTGAAACACCCATTTGGCCCCTCCTCTTTGTAAAGCGTTTGTAAAATCATCGTAAAATAAAGATGTTAATATTATATACTGTACTCCCCGTTTTGTCAATAGGTTTAGGGGAATATTTTAAAGTTTTTGCCGTTTTATACACACTTATTTTAAAGCTGCCGCTTTTAGTCTGATCTCATTGGCACATTTTCCTGCTTCGTGGAACTGTACAATGTTTTTTACCGTAGTCGCGGCTATTGCGTCAAGTGCGTCCTCGGTCAAAAACGCCTGATGCGAGGTTATAAGAACGTTCGGCATGAAAATAAGCCTTGCAAGGGTGTCGTCATCCAATATATGCCCCGACCGGTCCTCGAAGAAAAGCTCTGACTCCTCCTCGTAAACATCAAGGCATGCGCCGCCGATGTGACGGTCCTTTATACCCTCGAGCAGCGCCTCGGCATCAATGAGCGCACCGCGCGAGGTATTTATAATATATGCGCCCTTCTTCATTTTACCGATGCTTTCTTCATTTATAACGTGGTACGTGTCGTCAGCGAGCGGACAGTGCAGTGAAACTATATCCGCCTCGCAAAGCAAACGCTCGAGCGAAACGTACTCAAACGGCACGCCCTCCGCCTCGAACTTATCGTACGCGAGTACTTTCATCCCAAATCCGCGACAGATATCAATAAACGCCCGTCCAATTCGCCCCGTTCCGACAACGCCAACCGTACGTCCGTGTAAATCAAATCCCGTAAGACCGTTAAGACTGAAGTTAAAATCGCGCGTTCTGATATATGCCTTGTGCGTACGGCGAACGAGCGTTAAAAGCATCGCCATCGCGTGCTCCGCGACAGCGTACGGTGAATATGCAGGCACGCGGAAAACGCTAAGTCTGCCGTCGGCGTGCGCGAGGTCCACGTTGTTAAAGCCCGCACAGCGAAGCGCTATCGCTTTCACGCCAAGCGAGCAAAGCTCGTCGATGACTGCCGCATCGGCAACGTCGTTTACAAATATACAAACGCCGTCACAGCCACGCGCCAAATTCACCGTATCCGTATCCAGCTTTGCCTCAAAATATTTGAAATTTACACCTGCTCCCTTGCCGTATTCTTCGAACGACGGCTTATCATATGGCTTCGTATCAAAAAAAGCGTATTTCATTGTTTTCCTCCCAAAATGCAGTGTATGCAAAGTGTACCCGGGGGACAAATAATTCATACATACTACTTGACTGTATACGCTATATATGGTATAATAGTGTAGTTATAGCACAACATATGCCAAATTTCATTTTTGATAATTTTGAGGGATATATGAATATCACGTTTTCGCTTATCGCGCTGAGTATATCAATAGGTTTGGGGCTTGCTATGGATGCTTTTTCCGTATCCCTCGCAAACGGACTCAACGAGCCAAAGATGAAGCTTCCAAAGCTTCTCGGAATTGCCGCAACATTCGCATTTTTTCAGGCGGCTATGCCGATGATTGGCTGGTTTTGCGTTCACAATTTAGTAAAGCAGTTTGAGGCCTTTGAAAAATTCATTCCGTGGATAGCACTCGCTCTGCTTCTTTATATCGGTATTAATCTTATTCGCGAAAGCATCAACTGTAAGGAGGAACACGGCTGCTGCACCAAGCTTACGCTCGGCGCTTTGCTTGTTCAAGGTGTGGCAACGTCTATAGATGCTCTTTCAGTTGGATTTACAATTGAGAGCTACAGCTTTATTGAAGCGCTCGTTTCCGTAGCGATAATTGCAGTCGTAACCTTCGCTGTATGCACAGCGGGACTTTTCCTCGGACGCAAGTTCGGTACGCGTCTTGCAGGTAAGGCAGGAATATTCGGCGGTATCATACTCATAGCTATCGGCGTGGAAATCTTCGTAACGGGCGTATTTTTCTAAAAAATCGCCATTACAGCACACATTCCTGATTAACGTGCCCCACTATTGCATAAACTTTATTTAGCGCCACCCTTATATATGCGACTTATACAAAATTAGCGCATAGGGGTTGATTTGACAGCCATAATATGGTACAATATAATTGTAGTAATATGTATATTACGCGCAAACGCGCGTCAGACGAAAGGATAGTGTATGTCAAATTACGTACTTAGCTGCTGCTCGACAGCAGACCTCTCTCACGAGCATTTCGTATCCCGTAATATCTCATATATATGCTTCCACTATTTTATGGACGGTATCGAATACGAGGACGACCTCGGTCGCTCTATGCCGTTCGATGAGTTCTACGCCGCTATGGTAAACGGCGCTGACACCAAAACCTCGCAGATAAGCGTAGGCGAATATACTGCTTATTTTGAAAAGTTTCTTATGAAGGATCAAGATGTGCTTCACGTTTCCCTCTCATCGGGCATTTCCGGCTCTGTGCAGTCCGCGCGTAATGCAGCAAAGGCGCTTGCACCAAAATATCCGGAAAGAAAGCTCATCATCATCGACTCTCTTGCCGCTTCCTCTGGCTACGGACTTCTGATGGATAAGCTCGCGGACCTCCGTGACGAGGGTATGGGCATTGATGAGCTCGCGGCTTGGACAGAGGCAAATAAGAAAAGACTTCATCACTGGTTCTTCTCGTCTGACCTTACGTTCTTCGTAAAGGGCGGACGCGTATCCAAGACCGCAGGTGCTATCGGCGGAATCCTCGGAATCTGTCCGCTTCTCAACGTTGATGTAAACGGTAAGCTTATTCCGCGCGAAAAGATCCGTCCGAAGAAAAAGGTAATCTCTCGCATCGCTGAAAAAATGAAGGACTTTGCTGACGGCAGACTTGAGTACAGCGGCAAATGCTATATGTGCAATTCCGCTTGCTATGACGATGCCCGCGCTGTGGCAGACATAGTTGAAGCATCTTTCCCGAACCTCGACGGTAAGGTTGTAATCAATGATATTGGTACAACTATAGGAAGCCATACCGGTCCCGGCACCGTAGCCCTTTTCTTCTGGGGCGACGAAAGAAACGACTGATCAAGGAACTGATTATTATGATAAATCAAGAAACCACGAGCGCGTTCGACGATAAGCTCCTCGGCGGCAAAATGTACGCCGATATGGTCAGAGGCGGCGCGGCTCAGCTTCGTGCGAATGCCGAAGAGGTCAACAACCTCAACGTGTTCCCTGTTCCGGACGGTGACACGGGCGATAATATGAGCATGACTATGGAAGGCGGCGTTGCGGCACTTGCAAGCTTCGAAAGCGATAATCTCTCCGAAGTCGCCGCAAAGCTCTCACAGGGTATGCTTCTCGGCGCACGCGGTAACTCCGGCGTTATTCTCTCGCAATTCTTCGACGGAATCGGAAAAGGACTTGCAGAGTGTGAAAGCGCAGACGTAAAAACTCTTGCAAAGGCCCTCAAATTGGGTGTGAAGCAGGCATATGCCGCGGTTATGACTCCCACCGAGGGTACTATACTCACCGTTGCACGCGAATCGGTCGAATTTGCGACCTCGCGTGTCAGTGACAATACAACTGTTGCAGATATTTTCTCCGACCTTTTAAAGGAGATGTACGCTTCCCTTCAGCGCACTCCCGAGCTGCTTCCCCAACTTAAGGAAGCAAACGTCGTCGACAGCGGTGGTGCGGGACTTTTCTACGTGATACAGGGTTGCTACAAGATCCTTCTCGGCGAGGAGATCGACGGCGCAGGCGAGCTTCCTGCCCCCAAAACAAGCTCTATCGACTTTTCAAAATTCGGTCCCGACAGTGAGATGGTCTACGGCTACTGCACCGAGCTGCTTCTTCAGCTTCAGAATGCCAAGTGTGACATCGAAGCGTTTGACGAAAATGTCATTAAGGAGTTTCTCATCAGCGTCGGCGACTCGGTCGTTGCCTTCAAGACGGGCAGCATCATCAAGATACACGTTCACACGAAAGCGCCAGAAAAGGTGCTTGAATTCTGCCGCGGATTCGGCGAATTCCTCACGCTCAAGATAGAAAATATGAGCGTTCAGCACAGCGAGCTTTCCGATGACGATAAGAAAAAGAAGCCGCGTGTTGCCAAGGAGTTCGGTACCGTTGCAGTCGCATCCGGCGAGGGCATCGAAAACCTCTTCAAGGAGCTCGGCGTTGACTGCATCGTACAAGGCGGTCAGACACAGAATCCGTCCGCAAAGGATTTCCTCGAAGCGTTCGAGGAGGTCGGTGCGCACCACATATTCGTGTTCCCGAACAACGGAAACATCGTTATGGCGGCAAAGCAGGCGGCACAGCTGTATACCGACGGCGAGATACACGTTATCGAAAGCAAGGATCTCGGTATGGGCTACGCGGCGATTTCCGCTATGAACTTCCAGTCAGGAGATCCGGAGCGCATCACCGAAACATTTGTTGAGGCTATGTCGCTTGTATCCACGGGATTTGTTTCTCCTGCGGTACGCGATGCAGAGATCGACGGCGTACACATCGAGGAAGGCGACTTTATCGGATTTGTAGGCAAGTCGATGAAGGTTTCCTGTAAGGATATGCTTGAGTCCGCAACCGCGCTTCTCGACAAGATGCTCGAGAACGAAGCATACATCATCACGGCGTTCGTCGGCAAGGATGCAACGGCGGACGATGTTGCCGAGATTGAGTCGTGGCTCACCGAAGAATACCCCGATATTGAATTCTACACAGTCGACGGCGGTCAGGACGTTTATCCGTTTATATTTGTCGTTGAATAATCTTTCAGCCGTCGCTTTTGCGACGGCTGATTTTGTTTAAATTAAATTTTTTGCAACCAAAATGATTTTTTGACGAGATATATAAGTGAAAGGCAAGGAGGTGCTTTTATGCAGGACTATGAGATAGTCGATCTGTATTTCAGTCGTAGCGAAAGCGCAATAAACGCAACCGATGAAAAATACGGCGCATACTTAACGAAAATCGCATACAACGTCACAAACAATGACGAGGATAGCAAGGAAAGCGTAAACGATACCTATCTTGCCGCTTGGAACTCGATGCCTCCGCACAGACCTAGTGTGCTTCGCACGTTTCTATCGAAGCTGACACGCCGTATCGCTATTGACAAGGTGCGAATGAGCACCCGAAAGAAACGAATCGGATCGCAGTACGAGCTGTCACTTAGCGAGCTTCAAAGTTGTGTAGGCTCGCCCGACGTCGGCGACACGCTCGATGCGAAGCTGCTCGGTGAAGCAATCAGCGCATTTCTCCGCGAGCAATCACCCGATGCACGTAATGCCTTTATTTGCAGATACTATTTTCTCGATTCCGTACGCGATACAGCCGCGCGGCTCTGTATGAGCGAGGCGAAGCTAAAGAGCCTCTTACACCGCACACGCGCCGCTCTTCGCGAGTATCTTACAAAGGAGGGATTTGAGGTATGAAGCCCGAAAAGATACACGATGCATTAAATTATATAGACGACGACCTTATCGAAGCGGCTGACAAGGTGCGTTCTGCACCGTCTCCCTCTCGTATAAAGCGCACACGTGCTGCTGCGCTTGTTGCGTCATTCATTATTTTACTCGCTGCAACCCTCGTATTTGCGCATACTGTCACTCCCGATATTACAAGCGACAGCGCAGTTGATGCATGCTTGCCGCTATCTACCGATTTGCCCAATAATAAAGGCGATGATGGCGCGACGGGATCCGACACTGGACCGACGGACAACGCAGTAGGCTTCTCCCCCGACGGCTTTATTGCCGGCATTCCCACTCCCCCAATTGAGCGTTTCGCATTCTATCATAAGATATTCCCTACCTCGACCTACCTCTTTTTCTACACCGATGCGCACTATTGGCCCGAAGAGCTTATGGAAGCGGATATACAGTATGACCGCTCCTCAATTAAGGTTTACTGCTACGATCCCAACTCCACGGACGGCATCGGCACGGTAACGCTCCCCCTCCCCGACGATTTCGACACCTCATACAACCACGTAACGCCTATATACGCTACAAACGGAGCCGGAAGCGGCGAGTGCGAGATGGTATTCTACCTCGAGTACGGCGAAAAATCCGTATTCGTTGCGTTTAATAATTTCAGATGGGCAAGCTCCATTTTCGATTTCGAGTACTCTGGCATCGTCAGCGAGGCAGACGTAAGAAGCAATCTGCCAAACGCACAAAGTAAATCAGCAACGTCAAGAAGCTAAAAAGGAGGACAAAAATGAAACGTATAATCGCCCTTTTAATTCTCTCTGCTATCACCCTTTCAGCGTGCGGCAGCATCAGCGCACCGAGCCTGTCCGACGGAATTACGCCGCGCGACGTCGTGCAAATATCCTCACCCGAGAAGTTCGGCGAGGTCATCGCAGACTTCGGCGTGCGGCTTTTCAAGGAGAGCTTCACCGCCGATAAAAACACGCTTATCTCGCCGCTTTCCGTACTCTCGGCGCTCGCTATGACCGCCAACGGCGCGGACGGCGAAACGCTTGCCGAAATGGAGCGCGTACTCGGCGCAGACAGCGCCACACTCAACGCATACGTTAAATCTTACACGGATGCACTTGTATCGGGCGATAAATACAAGCTTTCGCTTGCAAATTCTATATGGTTCACCAACGACGAGCGTTTTACAGTAAACGAAGATTTCCTTCAAACAGCCGCTGATTACTACCGCGCGGATATTTACAAGGCACCGTTTAACGATGCAACCTGCCGCGATATAAACAGTTGGGTAAAAGAAAAGACCGATAAGATGATCGACCACGTGCTCGACGAGATTCCTGCTGATGCGATAATGTATCTCATAAATGCGCTCGCGTTTGAAGCCGAGTGGATGGAGATATACGAAAAGCATCAGGTGCGCGACGCGACCTTCACAGCCATTGACAGCACCAAGCGCACCGTCGATATGATGTACTCGGACGAGAGCCGTTACCTTGAGGACGAGCGTGCAACGGGCTTTATCAAGTATTACAGCGGCGGCAAATACGCCTTCGCGGCACTGCTTCCGAACAGAGGTATAAGCCTCGAGGATTACGTCGCAGCTCTTGACGGCGAGGCGCTTTACAAAATGCTTTCCGAGCCGACGTACTGTGCCGTTAAGGCAGGGCTTCCGCGCTTTGAGTTTGAATACGACACCGAAATGTCGGCTGTTCTCTCAAATATGGGTATGCCCGATGCGTTTAGCCCGTATGACGCGGATTTCACCCGACTTGGCACGTCGACTCACGGCAACATCTTCATAAGCCGCGTGATTCACAAGACCTACATCTCCGTCGGTGAAAAGGGCACGAAGGCAGGCGCAGTTACCGTTATAGAAACGAAGGATTGTGCGGCGGCAGAGGTAATTGAGCCAAAGCAGGTCACGCTCGACAGACCTTTCCTGTTTATGCTTATCGATACCGAAACAAATCTGCCGTTCTTCATCGGCACGGTGACGGATATAAAGTAAAAAATCGCCCACTCAAGTGGGCGATTTTATTTTATATATCGTGTGAGGTGCGAAGCAGGACCTCTGCCCATCGTTTCGTGTCTGATGAAGCATAAAACGCTCGAATTTATCACCAACGGCAATATTGACACAGCAGCGAAAATATGATATACTTGTAAAACAAGCAACTATTACTCTAACTGTTAATACGCAGGAGAACATTATGAAATCAAGCTTTGATATACACGCGCTTCTTTCGAAAATGACCACTGAAGAAAAGGTTGGACAGCTCGTTCAGTTGAACGCTATGGTTTTAGGTCACACCACTGCGGACATCACCGGTCCGCGTCAAAAGCTCGGTGTGAGCGAATCTATGCTCAAAAAGGTCGGAAGCACCCTCAATATTCACGGCTTTGAAGAAATACGTGATATTCAGGACTCTCATCTTGCAGAGGACCGTAATAAGATTCCGCTTCTCTTTATGATGGACGTTATACACGGTTACAGAACGATATATCCGATTCCGCTCGGACTTGGCGCCTCGTTTGATCCGGAGCTTGTTAAGACTTGCTCAAAAATGGCAGCAAAGGAGGCAAGAGCAAGCGGCGTTCAGGTAACATTTACGCCTATGGTCGACTACGTGCGCGACGCGCGCTGGGGACGCGTTATGGAAACGTGCGGCGAAGATCCGCTTCTTAACTCGGTAATGGGTGCGGCACAAGTGGAAGCTTTCCAAGGCGACGACCTTTCAGATCCCGACAATATTGCCGCGTGTGTCAAGCATTTCGCCGGTTACGGCGGCGCAGAAGCGGGACGTGACTACACCCCTTCTGAAATATCTGAGTGGGCACTTCGAGAATACTACCTTCCGGCGTACAAGGCTTGCATAGATGCAGGCGTGCGTATGCTTATGCCATCCTTCAATTCGCTAAACGGTATTCCGTCTATCGCTAACAAGTGGTTGCTCAAAGATATCCTCAAGGACGAGTGGAAATATGACGGCATTGTAATAAGCGACTACAACGCGATCGGAGAGCTTTTACGCCACGGAATTACCGACGATATCAAAACCGCCGCAAAAATAGCATTTGAGTGCGGCTGTGATATTGATATGTCATCTTCCGGATACTGCACAAAGCTCTGCGAGCTCATCGACGAGGGCGCTGTTGATATTAAAAAGGTCGACGCGGCAGTCGTCAAAATACTTGAGCTCAAGCGTGATCTCGGTCTTTTCGAGGACCCGTATCACGGCGCGTCCGCCGAAAAAGAAGCTTTGGTTTGCCTCTGCAGCGCACACAGAGAAATCGCGCGTATTGCGGCGGAAGAAAGTGCGGTGCTTCTAAAAAATGAAGGCGTGCTTCCCTTTTCAAAGGAAATCAAAAAGCTCGCACTTATCGGCCCGTTTGCAAACAGCAAGGCTATTAAGGGTTGGTGGTCTTGTCACGGTGAGGACGCAGACTGCGTAAGCGTGGCAGACGGAATTGCGGCACTTTTGCCGAACTGTGAAATAACCATCTGCAACGGATGCTCTGCGGAATTCAGCAAGCTCTCAAAGGACGGCTTTGCGGATGCGATTGCCGCCGCAAAGGCCGCGGATGCCGTGGTACTTTGCCTTGGCGAACCGCAAGACTACAGCGGCGAGAGCAATAGCCGAACCGATTTAACGCTTCCCGGCGTTCAGGACGAGCTTGCACGCGAAGTACTCGCCGTAAATAAAAATACAGCGGCGCTCATCTTCAACGGCAGACCGCTTGCGCTGACCGAGCTTGATGCTGTCGCACCGGCGATACTTGACATGTGGTTCCCAGGAACCGAAGGCGGCTCGGCGGCGGCAAATCTTTTGTTCGGACTGGCAAATCCGTCGGGTAAGATTTCGATGACATTCCCGAAGGCAGTCGGACAGTGCCCGATATACTATAACCACCCGTCAACAGGCAGGCCGAAAACAAAGCCTGACAATGAGCATCAGCTCTACGCAACGAGCTATATTGACTGCGGCAATCTTCCGCTTTATTCGTTCGGACACGGACTCTCGTACTCCAACTTCGTTTACGAGTCACTCACACTCGATACCGAGACGATGACGAAGGATTCACAGATAACCGTGAGCATCACCCTTCGAAATGAGAGAGAGCGCGCGGGCAAAGAGGTTGTACAGCTTTATATTCACGACCTTTTCGCATCAACCGTGCGCCCGATACAGTCGCTTATAGGATTTAAAAAGATTGAACTCGGCGCAGGAGAAGCAAAGACAGTTACGTTCAAAATCACCGAGGAAATGCTCAGATTCTACAATGCAAATTGCGAGTTCGTCAGCGAGCCCGGTGAATTTGAAGTTTCCACCGGATACGCGGATCATCTGATACTTACACAAAGATTTACGTTAGCATAAAATAAAACCGCCCACGTTCGTGGGCGGTTTCTCTGTTATACGTCGTGTGATGTTCGAAGCAGGACCTCTGCCTGCATTTCGGGTGAAAGCTTACAGAAATAATCACTGTATCCGCCGATGCGAACCACGAGATCGCGGTATGCGTCGGGCTCCTTCTGCGCCGCGAGAAGCGTTTCGCGGTCGACAACGTTTATCTGCATTTCAAAGCCGCCGCGCTCGATAAACGTGTTGATAAGCGCCGCGATATTCTTGCAGGAGTCGGACGTGAACGACTTCTTGGTGAACTTCATATTCACCGCAACACCGCCGATGAACTCCTTTTGCGACCACTTGGTGCTCGAGAGCACCGATGCAGTCGGGCCGCACAGCTCGCGTCCTTGACACGGGCCCGAGCCGTCGCCAAGCGGAAATCCCGCAACGCGTCCGTCGGGCGTAGCGCCCGTTTCGCGTCCCATCGTTTCGTGACGGATAAAGCAGAAAACGCTCGGTATGACCTTACCGTTCGAGAACGGCGCGGTGTGCTTTTTGCACTCGTCGACGATAAATTCGCTGATACCGACGTAGAGCGAGTCGACCTCGTCGTTATCGTTGCCGTATTTTGCGACGCGTGTCATAATCCTTTTGTGAAGCTCCTCGTGACCGACGAAATTGTCGGCAAGAGCCGCACGAAGCTCGCCGAGCGTAAGCTCTCTCCGCTCAAACAAAAGCTTTTTTATAGCAAAGAGCGAGTCGACTACGTTTGCCATACCGACAAAGCTCGGCATTATCCAATTATATCTCGCTCCGCCTCGGTCTATGTCAAGACCGCGCGCAAGACAGTCGCTAACGAAAGAGGAAAGAAGCGGATCCATACCCGACTGCTGACGAAGCATACGCGCTTCTGTAAGCAGCTCTGCGGCTTCCCTTATTTTCGCCGCAAGCGCCGCACAAAATGCACCGTACAGCGCTTCATACGAATCGTAGTCGTCCTTTATCACGTCAAGGAGCATCTGCGCGAGGTTGTTGTACGGGCTTGCAACCCACGCGTTCGATGCGCCTATAGGCGTTATCTCAACGCAGGTGCTGTGTATATACTCGCGCGTATCGGTCCTCGGCATACCGTAATACTCAAGTCCCTCGGCGATGGTATCGTCGCCGAAGATAGCCGGGTGCGAGCGACCGTGTGAGAGCACCTCGCAGGAAAGAAGCAGTAAATCGGACGGGTGATCCTTCGTGTGCGCGTAGCCGACCGCGGGATACAAAAGACGCACGTCGTCTATCGCCTGAATGCCCATATATGAAAGCTCGTTTGCTACAACTGTGCCGTCGGCATTTCTGCCGCCGACCATATAGCCGCTCGAAAATCCGCGCGCTACGCGGTGGTTTGTAATTATGCCAAGGCAGTCAACAAGAAGCTGTGCCGTCGCGTCGTCGAGCGTGCCGTTTTTCTTGTCCGCCACGTAGAATGGATACGCCCAGCGGTCAAGTCGGCCAAGCTGAAACTGCTCGATAGAGTGAAAACGCATCGGATTGCAGGAAAGGCAAACGGTTACAAAATGCGCCGACTGAAGCGCCTCGTAAAAGCTCTGCGGCGGACACTTCGGCACGCGGCGGCAAATTTCCGCTATTTTAAGTAGCTCGTCGCGGCGCTCACCCTCGGACGCTTCTGCAAGCGCCTCGGCACGCTCTGCGTACCGTTCGGAGAAGCGTTCAACCGCCTCAAGGCAGGCGCGGCAAGCGAGATAGAAATCGCGCGTATCCGCATCTTCACATTTTGCAAGATATCCGTCGATTTTCGCGCGTACTCCGCTCGTACCCTCACGCATCAGAAGGGTGTAATCGATCGCCATATGCGTGGCAGTTCCCTTGCCCGTTCCGCGTGCAAGCTCGGCGTCGTGATAAATATTCTTCCAATCGGATTTTTGCTCGACATTCAGGCGTCCGCCTATCTTTCCGACGATAAGCTCGTCATCGTCTATACAAACCGTTGCATTTTCAAAAGCATAGGCATACGCCTCGCGGTATCGCTCGTATCTCGTAAGACTATCGTCAAGCGACAGAAAGCGCTTCCAGAAAAGATAGTGTACTTCTTCATAATTTACATCGGGCAAAAGCGCGTTTATTCGCAAACGCTCAATGCGAGCCTTGCCCTCTGAATTTAAATAAGTCATAATGGGTACCTCCGTGTGTATCTAATTTAGTTATACCATTAAAACGCCGTTTTGTCAACACATTTTAGGTAAAATCAAAGTATCAACGCAAAAAAATCCGGAGATGTCCTCGGACATCTCCGGATGAAATATTATACGTTAAAAAGAAGCTCGTCGTAGGTCGGGAAAGGCCAATATTCCTCTCCAACGAGCGTTTCAAGCTCGTCAGATGCGGCTCTGACGCTGTTCATCGTCGGGATGATCTCATCGCGAATAAAGAACATCAGCTTGTAGTGCTCTTTTATCTTGTGGCTTTCCTCAACTGCGAACTCGAGTGCGCCGATGCCCTCGTTAAGCTCTGCAGCAAGGCTCGAAAGCTTGCTTGCAAGCTCGACCTCAACGTCTGCCGGCACTCCGATAGCCTTCGCCGCAACAGCGGTTTCGGACACTGTCTTTATGTACTTGATAACGGCTGGAAGTATCTGCTTCTTAGCCATATCGAGCATAGTAAGCGCCTCGATGTTCATTACCTTACAGTAGCTTTCCATATGAATATCGTCGCGCGAATGCATTTCGGTTTCGGTGAATACCTTGTGCTTTTCGTACATCTCGATATTCTTGCGTGCTACGAAGCAAGGAAGCGCGTCGGGAGTCGTGCGAAGATTGAGAAGTCCGCGTCTTTCGGCTTCCTCTACCCATTCCTCGGAATAGTTGTTGCCGTTGAAGATTATGCGCTTGTGCTGCTTGTAAATTTCCTTGATAAGTGCGCCGACAGCCTTACCGAGCTCCATACCGCCTGCAACGTCAGCCTCGAGTCTGTCCGCGATACGCGAAAGCTCCTCTGCTACGATGGTATTGAGCGTGATGTTAGGACCGGAGATCGAGCAGGACGAGCCAAGGCTTCTGAACTCGAACTTGTTACCGGTAAATGCAAAGGGCGATGTACGGTTGCGGTCTGTTGTATCCTTCGAGAATTTCGGAAGTACGACCGAGCCGATCTCAAGCACTGACTTTTCAAAGCCGTCGTATTCTATACCGTTTTCGATAGCATCAAGTATCGACGTAAGCTCGTCGCCGAGGAACATCGACATAATAGCGGGAGGCGCCTCGTTACCGCCAAGACGGTAATCGTTGCCCGCGCTCGAAACGGATACGCGAAGCAGATCCTGAAAATCGTCGACAGCCGCGATTACAGCGCAGAGGAATATAAGGAACTGTGCGTTTTCAGCAGGAGTTTCACCCGGCTCGAGAAGGTTTACACCTTCCTTGGTTGCGATAGCCCAGTTATTGTGCTTACCGGAGCCGTTAACGCCCTTGAAGGGCTTTTCGTGAAGCAGGCATACCAGTCCGTGACGTGCTGCAACCTTCTTCATCGTTTCCATTGTGAGCTGATTGTGGTCGGTAGCGAGGTTGGTAGTACCGAAAATAGGTGCAAGCTCGTGCTGTGCTGGAGCCGCCTCGTTGTGCTCGGTCTTTGCAAGAACACCGAGCTTCCAGAGCTCCTCGTCAAGCTCTGCCATGAACGCCTTTACCTTCGGCTTGATCGAGCCGAAATAGTGGTCGTCCATCTCCTGACCCTTCGGAGGCTTCGCACCGAAGAGCGTTCTTCCCGTGATAACGAGGTCCTTGCGTTTTGCGAAAAGATCCTTGTCAACAAGGAAATATTCCTGCTCTGCACCGACAGTGCTGACTACCTTCGTCGTCTTGTTGCCAAACAGACGAAGCACGCGAAGTGCCTGACGGTTTACAGCTTCCATTGAGCGAATAAGGGGAGTCTTTTTATCAAGTGCTTCGCCGCCGTACGAGCAGAATGCCGTAGGAATGCAAAGCGTATTATCCTTTATAAACGCATAGGAGGTGGGATCCCATGCGGTGTATCCGCGCGCCTCAAAGGTTGCGCGAAGTCCGCCCGACGGGAAACTCGATGCATCGGGCTCGCCCTTTACAAGCTCCTTGCCCGAAAACTCCATTATAACGTCGCAGTTACTTACGGGAGTAATAAAGCTGTCGTGCTTTTCCGCGGTAATACCCGTCATCGGCTGGAACCAATGCGTGAAGTGCGTTGCACCCTTCTCTATCGCCCAGTCCTTCATCGCGTTAGCGACAACGTTAGCAAGAGTGATATCAAGTTCTTTGCCGTCTTCAATTGTTTTAATAAGCGACTTGTAGGTTTCCTTGGGAAGCTTTTCGCGCATTACAGCGTCGTTGAAAACCATACTCGCAAAAATGTCACGGATATTACTCATTTCTGTTCTCCTATAAAGTTAAAAATCATCAAAGCATAAAGTTATCGTTAACCGAAAGTCTGAAGCGCATCCCGAGCGTTTCCGCCGCACTCGTACAAAGCTTCATACGGGTGAGGAATATCTCAAAATACTCCATAACCGAGCAAAAATCGGTATCGATCGTGAGCTTAAGCTCTATTTCCTTTTCTTCGGTACGAACGTCGAGTCGCATTTCTTTAACCGAGTAATTTACTCTGTCGTGTATATCGAAATCGGCTATTTCAGTATTACGAACTCTCGAATCACGTACGTCCGACTTATCGGCAATTATCAGTGCCGCGGAAATGGGATTGGATGCAACCGCCGTCGACTCGTCGTGATTACCGATCGCATTTATGATCGTTGCTGTATCCTCGGGATCAGCGCCCATATTATCAAGTATGCGGAATGCCATAACAGCACCGCTTTGCGCGTGCTCCGAGCGGTTTATAACGTTACCGATATCGTGGAGATATCCAGCTATCTCGGCAAGCTCTGCCTCGCGGTCACCGTAACCGAGCGTGCGAAGGATATATCCTGCGGTTGCCGCAACCTTTCCGACGTGCGCGAAGCTGTGCTCGGTGTAACCGAGGTCGGACAGCACCTCGTCCGCCTTTTTAATGTAAGTGCGAACCGCTTCGTTCTGCTTTATCGCTTCTATAGTAATCATTTTATCACCAAGTTAAAAGTTTCTGCCGTTCCAGCCCCAGTTGTCCGTTTCGGAATACTGGACGTAAACTCTCTCGGGTGCAATACCGAGAATACTCTGGAGCATATCGCACACAACGCCCGTCATACGCGAATAGTCCTCACCCTTTGCGTGACCGAGTATGCGCACGTCAACGAATGCGCTCGGTGCCGAGTTGTCGCCGGCGAACCATATCTTCTGCTCATCCTCAACGCATACCATAAGGTAGGTTTCAGTCTTACCGGGAATAGCGGTGATAGCCTTACCCATAGCCGCCTTTATCTCGGTGAGCTTGTCCTCGTTTAATTTTTCTGTTACCTTTACGTTAATGTACGGCATAATAGCCCTCCTTATCAGTCGAGAAATCCTTCTCCGAACTCTTTTACCTGCTCGAGCATATGCCCGATATTGCCCTCGCCCGCGTACTTTGTCATATCAAAATAGTCACCGTCGGGCGTTATTTCTATCCATTCAAGCGGATTTACCTCGTCGACAACGGGAACGTCGCGAATAAGCCGTCCGCACCATACCTCAACAAAGCACCCCTGATTATAGTATGTAAAATCCATTAAATGACGAAGCGTTATATGCTCGCGTGTGATACCCGTTTCCTCGAAAAGTTCGCGGTATGCCGCATCCTCACCGCTCTCGCCCTGCTCGATGTGACCGCCGACAAGATTGTAAAGTCCGAGGTAGGGATCTCTAACGCGCTTACACATAAGCACGTGCGACTTGTCGGGCGAATAGACCATAATGCAATTATAGCCCGTCATACTACCATTATGTTGTTACTGTCAAAGTAACCCGTCTGAACCTGCGTGTATCTCTTAAGCACAAGAAGCTTTAAATAGTCGCAGATAAAGTCCTCGGTATGGAAATGACCTGCCTCAAAGAGGTTAAGACCGATACTCTCGGCGTCCTCCATTACGTTATATGAAAGCTGGCCCGTCAGATAGCTGTCTGCGCCTGCTGCCTTCGCCGCTTTGACGAAATCCTTTCCGTCGCCGCCGCATATCGCTACGCGCTTGACCTTTCCGCTTGCCTTGGCAAAAAGTACACGCTCTGCCGAAAGTGTCTTTTTTGCTTTAGAAGCAAAGTTTACGCAGTCCGTGCCTTCAGGCAGTGTACCTATGCGTCCAATCGCCTCGTTTTGGCATATGAGCGGCTCAACGTCCGTAAGGCCGAGCAGATTTGCAAAAATGTCGTTAAGTCCGCCGGGAGCCGCGTCAAGGCGCGTGTGGAAGGACATCACGGAAATATTATGCTTTAGAAGCTTTATAACTCTACGCGCCGTAGGATCGGCATAACTTACCGTTGCGAGCGGCTTAAACAGAAGCGGGTGGTGGGAAAGAATAACGTCGTACCCGTTGGCAATCGCAAAATCCACAGCTGCGTTCGTTACGTCGAGCGTACAAAGCACCCGTACGACCTCGCGGTTAGGATCGCTCGCGACCATAAGTCCGTCATTGTCCCATTCAGAGGAATATTCCTTTGGGAATTTCTGATTTAAAAACTCATAAAGCTCTCGAACGGTCGGCATTTTATGCCCTCCTATAATATATTTTCAATAGCCGCTATCATCTCGCGGTCATTTATCTGCTCGGGTGAATCATCGCACGTCTGTGCTCTGCCTTCAACGCGGCGTTTTGCCGAGGCGAGCACACCGCGAAGCCACGCCTTGTCTGCGTCGGTCGGCGCATTTTTTGCACGTTCCAAATTAAGGCAACCGAGCTTGTACTCGTATTCTCGCATATCCGCGGCAACCTTCCCCGTGTAACGCGCAGAGAGTATCTGATAGTACTTACCGCCGTCGGAAACTACCGTTTCCGTATCGATTTCAAATCCATTCTCCGAAAGGTATCTTCGAAGCACGTCCTGCATCGACTGCGGCGCTAAAACAAGCCTGCATTTTGAATTTTTCGGATAGTCCGATGCGGCGAGTATCGAGGCTATCATCTCACCGCCCATACCTGCGATAACAATATTGTCCGGCGCAAAATCCTCGATGCCGTCAAGACCTGCACAGCATCTGACCTTTATTTTGCCGTGCAGTCCCCACGCGTATATGTTCACGCGCGCGCGCTGACACGGTCCCTCGTTTATATCTGAAGCAAGCGCACGTGCGTGCCCGTTTTGCACGAGCCATATCGGAAGCGCGGCGTGATCCGTACCGATATCGGCAACGGTGCCCTTTCCTACAAGTGCGGCAACGGCAAGAAGTCGCTTGCTGAGTGTGATCTGTTGCATAATTTAAAATTTACATATCGGCACCGATGGTGCCGATATGTACCTTCGATTATTTGGTTTCGAGAAACTCGTTGATCTTTGCAACAAGCTCGTCTGCGTCAGTACCGTGAACCTCGCAAGCCATTTCGATGGTCTCGCCGCGTGCGGAAGGACAGCCAAGGCAGTGCATACCGATCTCAAGGAAGAACTGCGCGGTTTCGCGATCGTAATCAAGTACCTCACCGATAATAGAATTCTTTGTAATCTTCATTTTAATCTCTCCTTTTAAAAACATTAATACATTATTATTATACCCCTTCAATTGTCATTTGTCAATCGTGTATTCGTAAAAGTGACGCCCAAAAGTAAATTTTTATAAATTTGTCTTGAAATCGCCCACCTATGAGAGTATAATGTATTTAGCAAACAACGAAAGGAGCAAATATAATGGATTGCATTTTCTGTAAAATAATCGCTGGAGAGATTCCGTCGAACAAAGCCTACGAGGACGAGTATATGCTTGCGTTCCACGACATAGCGCCGCAAGCACCCGTACACATTCTTGTTATCCCCAAGGAGCACATTCCCTCGGTTGACGGCATAAACGCCGACAATTCCGCTGTCGTTGCAAAGATTTTCGAAGCTATTCCGAAGATTGCAAGCGCAGCAGGTCTTACGAACGGTTACCGTGTCATCACCAACTGCGGCGACGACGCCTGCCAGACGGTAAAGCACCTGCACTTTCACATAATGGGCGGCAAGAAGCTGCCCGAGAATATGGGCTAAAGAAAACCCCTGCCACCGAATTTCGGCGGCAGGGTTCTTTTTTGTTTTAATTTATTCAGCCATACTCCAATCGAGAGTCACGTTAGCGGTAAGCGTGTCAAGGTTTGCATCTGCGTAAACACCGTCAAAGAACCACGACGCCTCAACTATGCAGGATTTTTCCGTCACGTCTATCTGCTGCATATACGTTTCAAACGGAACGTATATCATTCCGGCGCCTTCGTGTATGATCTCATCAGTGGAGAACGTGTACACGTTACCGTTTATTGATACTGTGCCTCCGTTTGCCCTCGGACCGCAATTTATATCGTAGCACTCGAGTCCAACCTCAAGTCCAACCGTAACACTTCCTTCCGCGTTTATAAAGCAATCGTAGCTCAAGACAAGGCGGAGCTTTTCGCTCTCTCTCGAAACAACACTTCCTGCAATATGCTCACCGCTCAAGAAATCGCCGTCGATGATAATCGTGTCTGCGTCAACAGCGGGAGTATCCACGTGCTCGGCATCCTCAACGCTGTCACTGTCCGCGCCGGCAGTGTCTTCGGGAGTATTAAAATCGCTGTCACCCGTCGGTTCTGCGGTATATGCAGATGAGCTTGCGTCGGTATCCTCAGGCGCCGGCGGATCCGTAACATCTTCTACGTCGCTCACATCCTGCGAATCCGCAACCTCGCTCTGCTCATTATCCTCTGTTGTATCAACGGGAGCATAAATGATGTTGTCGCTAAAATCAGCACCGGCATCACCCGTACCGTCATTCACGCTACATGAACAGAGAAAAACACATAGCACCAAGCCAATGGCAGAAAAAGCTTTTATTCCTTTCATCATAATCATTACCTCAATATCATAAAACTTCGTTTAAACAGTAAAACAGAGGTGCCGTTTGGCACCTCTGTATATTCATTACTTTCTGATCTTGGACCAGTCTGCGTAGAACTTCGCGAGAGTCTTAACAGCAGGAATGTCGCCATTCGGAAGCGGCTGCTCGTTAAGCCACTCAGCAACCATTTCGTCCTCTTCGTAAAGCTCCCAATACTCGTCGATAACGGCTGCAGCCTCGTCCTCTTCATCACAAAGGTCGAGAGCCGTGTAGAAGTCGTTAGCAAGTCCGAGCATATACTCGTAATACTCCATATCTATGTCTTCTTCGGTGATCTCAAATCTGAAATACGGAGAAAGAACGAGCTCCTGATTGTGCTCCTTTGCCATATCCCAATATTCCATGGTTTCACCGTTAGGAGCATACGCGATAAAGCAGTTACCGGTATATTCAAGCTTCATATTGTAATCGTCGCTTATCTTGGTAAGTCTGCCATCGTCGTCGAGCTTATAGTGAACGCCCTCGATGCCGTATCCGAAAATGTTACGGAACTCGGCTCTGGTGTTAAGATACGTGAGTATTTCCATCGAACGGTCTACACTCTTGGTGTAGGTGCTTATCGCGAACATACCGTTGAAAAGGTTTTCTGTAGTACCCTGCGGTGCCTGGAGAGTAACTACATGATACTCGTCTGCGTAAGCCTCAAGATCCTCTGCGTTACCCTTAAGAATACCAACACCGAACTTATCCTCAGCAGTAAACGTTTCGCTGCCGATGCAACCGTTCAGCTTGAGGTTAGAATAAAGCTTGGCGTAATTTCTCCAATAAGTAGACTGGAAGATGATAGCGGGCTTGAAATCGTCGCCGTAAACAGCGGTGGTTGCAAGCATCGAACCAAAGATTGTCTTTTCACCGTTCGGCGAGAAATAGTTGCAGCTGAGGGGCGAGATATCACCAACAAGGGGCTGATACTCAGGCTCGTCACGCTCTACGTCGCGGATAAAGAGATACGCATCGCTGAGAGTAGCGATATCGTCGATATCCCAATAATACTTATCAAGAAGTTCCTTGTTAACAAGCATGTATGTATAGTCGCCAACTATCTGCTGGTTAATGATCGCCAGAGTCTTACCGCCGATCTTTGCAGCGGAAATAAGAGACGGGTGAACGTAAGACTTTATAAGCTTGCTCTCGCCGTTGAGCTGATTGTCGATCTGGGAAATAACTTCCTTCTCGTTGAACTGCATAAGCATCTCAAAGTCGGTTATGAGGAAGATATCAAGCTGATTTTCTTCAACCTCGGGATAGAGAGTAACAGGAAGGTTGTACTCGTCAAGCACAGTAACCTCTGCGGTATCCTCGACAGGCTCGGTAGCCTTTTCGGTAGCGAGAGTTTCACCCTTTGCCTTTGCTTCCTTCTCTGCTTTCTTTCTTGCAGCTTCAGCTTCCTTCTCGGCATCTTTTCTTGCCTGAATTTCGTCCATATACTCTTCAAGCTTTTCTGCATACTCGTCTTCCTCAAGAAGCACGAGCTCTATTGCCGTATTATACTGCGTTTGAGAAAGCTTACTCATAGCCGCCTCAACCTGCGCAATTGCTTCATCGGTAGTGCCCTCACCCTTGATGCCCCAAATAGAAATGGTCATCGCGGGAGCGTCGTTGCCACCGTCGATAGTCAGCGTGCCATCTGTGTCCCCTTCATCACACGCAGCAGTAAACACTGCTACTGCAAGCATAAGAAGACAAAGCGTCAAACTTATAGTTCTTTTCTTCATTACTATCCTCCTGAATGTTTGCCAAAAAATATACTCTAAATATTTTACACTAAAAATCGCAATCTGTCAAGCGATTTTTTCTTGTCACACGCATCAAAAAGCTATGCCTGATGCATTTCATCATTTTTTGTTCACACGCGCTTGTGCACTTGCGACAATTTTGGCTTGCGTTTTTCTACACAAGCACAAATTCTTTGTTTAGCATAAACAACTTTGTGATATTTTTTTGTGGCTTATGCCGAAAAAATCAAATTAATCAAGGTAGTCCTTGAGTCGCTTGGAGCGGCTCGGGTGACGGAGCTTGCGAAGCGCCTTCGCCTCGATCTGACGGATACGCTCTCTAGTTATGTTGAACTCCTTACCAACCTCCTCAAGCGTGCGGCTGCGGCCGTCGATAAGACCGAAGCGCAGCTTCAGAACGTGCTCCTCACGCGGAGCGAGCGTATGAAGGACCTCGTCGAGCTGTTCGCGAAGCAATGCATAGGACGCCGCTTCTGCGGGTGCCGGTGAATCCTCGTCCGGGATAAAGTCGCCGAGATGGCTGTCCTCTTCCTCGCCGATAGGCGTTTCGAGCGAAACAGGATCCTGCGCGATCTTCATTATCTCACGCACCTTGTCAGCGGTAGTTCCCATTTTCTCCGCAATCTCCTCGGCGGACGCCTCGCGTCCGTTTTCCTGAAGAAGCTGACGGGAGTATCTCGAAACCTTATGGATCGTTTCAACCATATGAACGGGTATGCGTATCGTGCGAGCCTGATCGGCTATTGCACGGGTTATCGCCTGTCTTATCCACCACGTTGCGTAGGTCGAGAACTTGTAGCCCTTTCTATAGTCGAACTTGTCGACCGCCTTCATAAGACCGAGGTTACCCTCCTGAATAAGATCAAGGAAGAACATACCCTTTCCGACGTAACGCTTTGCTATAGAAACAACGAGTCGGAGATTAGCCTTAACAAGCTCCTGCTTGGCGTCCTCATCGCCCTGCGCCATCTGCTCTGCGAGCACGAGCTCTCTTTCGTTATCGAGAAGCGGCACCTGACCGATCTCCTTAAGATACATACGAACGGGGTCATCTATCGAAAGGCCCTCCTGCACGAGCATCTTTTCCATATCCTCGGCAGATTCATACTGCTCGACCTCTGTTTCGATGTCGGCAAAATCGGGGCTGTCGAGATAATTGACCTCAATGCCGTTGTTCTCCAAATCCTCGTACAGCTTGTCGATCTGATCCATATCATAATCGACCTCGCCGAGTGCCTCAATTATTTCACTTGACGTAAGTGAGCCCTTTGCCTTACCGCGTGCAATAAGCTCATTTATATTAAACTTCTTTTCAGCCTCGGTAGGCTCGTCAGCATTTTCGCCCCCGCGCGCCCCGTTTTCCTCGTCAAGCTCGTAATTATCTATCTTGTCAACCATGTGTTTTACCTTTCCTTGTGGGTTTAATCATAAAGCCGTACGTTATCCTCGAAGCATCTTGACAACGGCGGGTCTGCGCAACTTGCGAAGCGCCTTCGTTTCGATCTGACGCACGCGTTCACGCGTGATATTAAGCTTTTCACCAACAGCCTCAAGAGTCCACGCCGAGCCGTCAAACAGTCCGAAGCGGAACATAATTACGCTTCTCTCTCTCGGAGTAAGAACGTACATCGCCTTCTCAATTGCCTCTCTGTCAAGCGTACCGAAGGCCGCTTCCTCGGGTGGAGGCGAATCCTCATCAGTAATAAAGTCGCCAAGATGGCTGTCGTCCTCCTCGCCGATAGGCGTTTCAAGCGACACCGGCTCTTGCGCAATCTTCTTTATCTCACGCACCTTCGCGGGCGTAAGTCCCATAAGCTCTGCAAGCTCCTCGTCAGATGCCTCGTAGCCACGCTCCTGTAAAAACTGTCTTGAGGTTCTCGAGAGCTTGTGGATCGTTTCAACAACGTGAACGGGTATGCGTATCGTTCTGCCCTGATCGGCTATAGCACGGGTTATCGCCTGACGTACCCACCACGTCGCATAAGTGGAAAATCTGTATCCCTTGGTAAAGTCAAACTTTTCAACTGCCTTGATAAGGCCGAGATTACCCTCCTGGATAAGATCAAGGAAGGACATACCCTTGCCGACGTAGCGCTTTGCAATAGAAACGACAAGTCTTAAGTTAGCGTTAACAAGCTCGCGCTTGGCCTCCTCATCACCGCTTGCAATGCGTTCTGCAAGCGCAACCTCACCGTCACTGTCAAGCAGCGGTATCTGACCGATCTCCTTGAGGTACATACGAACAGGATCGTCAACCGCAAGCCCCTCCTGCATAGCGATAAGCCCCTGATCGTCAACGCTTTCGTAGACCTCTCCCTCGATCTCGCTGTCCATAAGCTCCGTCGAGTCAAGATATTCTATGTCGACGCCGTTTTCCTCGAGCAGCTCGTATACCTTGTCGATATCGCAGTCTGTGCCTGCAAGCGCCTGGGTAATTTCAGCAGAGGTTATAGTACCCTTGCCCTTAGCGCGTGCAATAAGCTCCGAAGCGGCGTCGCGCTTCTGTGTTGTTTCGTTGTTTTCGGTTACGTTTTTCAAACCTTCAACCATCCTTTATTTTGATTTTATTTGTTAGGCTGCAAAAATTATTAACAGGTCAGTTTTTTTTGCCTTTGCTTCGCTTGCTTGCGAGTATATCCGCAATCTGCGCCATGTCGTCACCCGACAATCTGCGGCGCGATGACTCCTCTCGAAGCCTTAATATCATATCTGAAAGCAACTGTACGCCATTTTCCTTAAGCTGTCTGCGGCGAACGACCATAGACGTTATGCGCCCCATTTCGTCCGCGTCAAAAACCTCGTTAAGCAGAGTAAAATCAAACTTTCCCGTTTCGTCACATCGCGCCAGCGCCTCACTGAACACGCGTCTGTTGAACTCCGAGAAGAAATCCTCCTCTGACAGTTCAAGAGTGCCGCGCTTTACGCTCGCCAAATTTTCGGGATATATAAGCAGTATGCCGAGAATATTCTCCTCTGCATTGACCGCGCCCGTATTCTTTACGGCATCGGGATTTACACGGTCGCCGTAGCCTGCGGTCTTGTTAACAAGCCCGCGGAACTCCTCCTTCTTCTGCACACGCTCATTCTTATTTATCAAACGCTTAACGTCATTTTTCAGACTGTCGCGCGGTATGTCGAGCTTCCCGGAAACGACGCCGATATATACCTCTCGCTCGGACTCGGAATAAATCTCACTGATAATTCCGCAAAGCTCTGCTGCCGCCTTGATTCGCCCATCGACTACCGACGTATCGTATCTTGCCAGCACGCTGTCGAGCTTGTACTCAAACTGTGTCTTGCTTCCGTCGAGCAAAAGCTTAAACTTTTCGTGTCCTGCCGAGCCGTTCTTCTTCATAAACTCGTCAGGGTCCTTCGCGCCCGTAACCCGCAGCACGCGCACGTCAAGCCCGACCTCGCCGAGCAGCTTTATCGCTTTATTTGCGGCACGCTGTCCTGCCTCGTCGGTATCGTACGAAATAATAACCTGCTTCGTATATTTTGCCATTATACGCGCCTGCTCCGGCGTTATCGCCGTACCGAGCGTCGCGACGGCATTTTCAAAGCCGTTAGCATGCAGCGCGATGACGTCCATATATCCCTCGCACAGAATTATTCTGTCCGAGCATTTGTTTTTCGCGTAATTGAGCGCGAAAAGGTTTCGGCTTTTCTTGAATGCGGGCGTATCCGAGGTGTTAAGATACTTCGGCACGGAATCATCCATAACGCGTCCGCCAAACGCGACCACGTTGCCCGTGACGTCGATTATCGGGAATATGACACGGTTGCGGAAATAGTCGTACGGTCTGCCCGTCTTTTTGGAAATTCCGCAAAGAAAGCCCACAGACATTTCCTCGGCTGTATATCCGAGCTTCGTTAAATGCTCGGTCAGCGCGCCGAATCCGTCGGGAGCAAAGCCAAGTCCGAAATGCTTGATGGTTGCTCCGTAAAGTCCGCGTTTCGTGAGATACTCGAGTCCCTTTGCGCCGAGATGCGGATCGTAGAGAGCGGCGTGGAAAAATCTTGCCGCCTCACGGTTCATCGAGAGCACGCGCTCGCGTTTTACCGTATTCGCTTCCTCCTCGCGGCTTCTCGCGTCCTTCGGAATTTCAATTCCGACTCGGTTTGCGAGAATTTCAAGTGCGGAAACATAATCCACGTTCTCACGCTTCATAATGAACGTCACAACGTCACCGCCCGCGCCGCATCCAAAGCAATAGAAGCTTCGCGTTGCGGGAAACACCGTAAACGACGGTGTACGCTCGCTGTGGAACGGACAGCTTCCGTTGTAGTTGGAGCCGGCACGCTTCAGCGGCACGTAAGTGTTTATAACATCGACGATGTCGTTTCTGTATTTGATTTCCTCAACGAGTTCGGGTGATATCATATGTAACCACCTCTCATTTGATACCGCTCCACGTTGTCGGTATGAATAGCTTTTCGTAAACGTCTATCGCGTGACGGTCCGTCATACCCGAAATAAAGTCGGTGACGATACGCTCAACGGGCTCTGCCTCGCACATTTCGCGATAGCTTCTCGGCATTTCATCAGGGTGCTTAACGTAATACTCGAAAAGACGAACGATAAGGCTCGCCGCTCTTTCCTCCTCCGAAAGCACGTGAGGACTGTAGTACACCCTCTCGAAAAGAAAGGCGCGAAGTTCGTCGGTTGCCGCCTTGACATCGTCCTCCATCGAGATATCGTTTTTGCCCTCGCTTGCACGAATAACACTCGTAACCATAGTATTGATGCGCGCCGAATGGTTAGCTCCGAGCACCTTATGCAGATTGTCGGGAATATCCGCCTCAGAAATAAGCGTAGCTCTTACAGCGTCGTCAATATCGTGATTGATATACGCAATACGGTCGGCAAACTTGACTACTCTGCCCTCAAGCGTTTCTGCAAGATGCTCGCCCTGATGGTTTACAATACCGTCGCGAACCTCATACGTAAGATTAAGACGCTCAAGCTTCTCAACCACGCGAAGGCTCTGATCGTAATGCGTGAATTCGGGCAAGCAATAGCGCCGAAGCGCCTTTTCGCCGATGTGACCGAACGGCGTGTGACCGAGGTCGTGACCGAGCGATGCCGCCTCGCAGAGGTCCTCGTTAAGACGAAGCGCACGTGCAATTGTACGCGCAATCTGCGTAACCTCAAGCGTGTGCGTAAGGCGCGTACGGTAATGCTCGACCTCAGGCGCCAAAAACACCTGCGTTTTGTGCATAAGCCGTCTGAACGCCTTGGAATGGATAATGCGGTCACGGTCGCGCTGATATTCACTTCTGACCTCGGAGGGCGGCAAGGGGATCTCGCGTCCCTTCGAGTCTGATTCGCGAAATGCATACGGAGAAAGCTGTGCCTCAGTACGCTCGCGAAGGATTTCTGCTATAGTTTTTTCACTCACAGATAGCGCTCCTCGTAAAATAAACTTTATACAATAAGTAATATGCGCCGATATAGCACCCCTTAACAGCTCGCCAAAAATGTTTACAGGCGCGTAACAAATATGAGCCAAAATTCGAGTTAAATCACGCCCTGGCGAATCGGGTTATACGTGCAGATAATTATACATAGTATATTATATCATAAGCAGACGACAAAAATCAAGCCGATTAAACATTTTTACTCTTTTTTTTAAAAAAATTTACGGTGTGTTATTATGTCAGTACAGGGCGGCTGTGTATTAAAGCTCGTCTTACGCTTAATTTAAGATATTATTGGAGTTGACAAGGGTAAAAAAATCTGTTATAATATATTTTGTATATCTATGTGAAATTGGAGGTGCGTGAAATGTCGGGCTTTGACTCTTTTCTTGGAAACGAAAAGCTTGTAGAGCGCTTAAAGCGCGACGTCGAATCCTCCCGTATCTCACACGCCTATATCATCGAAGGTCCCGAGGGCAGCGGAAAACGCACTCTCGCGCGGCTCATTTGCGCGGCGACCTCCTGCTCGTCTGATGAGCGTCCGTGTATGGAATGTATAAGCTGCTCCAAAATACTCCGCGACCAATCGCCGGATGTTATCACTGTAACGGCGGAAAAAGGCAAGGTACAGCTCGGCGTTGACGTAATACGCAAGGTTCGCGAGGAGGCCGCGTATGCTCCCAATGAGCTGCCGAAAAAATTTTACATTTTCCCCTTCGCGGATACGATGAACGACTCGGCTCAAAACGCGCTTCTCAAAATTTTAGAGGAGCCTCCGCCGCACGTTATGTTTATGCTCTTGTCCGAAAATGCGGACAACCTGCTATCGACCATACGAAGCCGTGCGCCTATTCTGCGCACAGAGATGCTCGACGATGAGCTCGTATGTGCGTATCTCCGTGAAAACGACAGCGGCGCAAAGAGGCTGTACGATAGCGATCCCGATGCTTTTTTTGCGGCAGTCAAGCTGTCACGCGGCAGTATAGGCAAGGCGCTTGAGCTCACCGGAGGTAAGCGTGCCGAGGAATGTCTTGGCTTTTACAAAAGTGCCGAAACGTATCTCGAGCTGCTCGCCGCAAGACGCGATGCAGTAAGCGAGCTCAAATTCTATGAGTTCGCAACTAAGCTTGCAAGCGCCAAGCAGCGTCCCGAGCTTTCACAGATATATTCCCTGCTTGCAGACGCTGCACGCGATCTTGTTATGTGCAAGCTTGTGAGTGAGCCGAAAACGCTATTTTACACTACCGCCGAAAAAGCGCGTGCCGTCGCGGACTCGTTCGCGCTCGGCAAGCTTATGGCACTCGTCGACGTGTTCGACAACGCCAAGTATACCCTCGAGAGAAACGCAAACGTAACGCTCTCGCAGGTCTGCACCTTCTGCGATGCCATAGCGGCAACGCGAACAAACCGAAGATAAACAAAAATTTTATATAACGAGGAAACAGATGGAAAACAACGAGAAAACTCCGCGCGACAACGCGAAAGGACAGTCAAATAACGGCAATAAAAAGCCGTATTACAAGCACAACCGTCGCCGCGGTCACAACAACAATAAGCCGCGTACACCCGAGCAGGAGGGATCAGGCATCAGCGTACGTCCGGGACGTTACGACGCGCCGCCCACGGCTGACCGGAAAACAGAAATCAAAATAAACGAAGCAAAGGCTCCCGTCAGCGACAACGCTAACAGCGACGCTAAATCGGGCGAGCACCGTCGCCGCCGTTCGCGCGGCGGAAAGCGCCACAACCGTGACCGCAGACCGGCAAACACCAACGAGGCAGCATTAGAGCAGTCGCTTGAGGCCATTCTTGGCGAGAGCACCCCTGCTGACGCTGAGCCCGAATACACCGAGTATGTGACCACCGCAGGAAACCTCGACGCAGAGATCGTTGACGAGCTCAACTCGATAACGAGCGCGGACGCAGAGCGTCTTGAAAGCGAGGAGGAATACGTACCCGAGCCAACACCGGAAAAGCCGGAGGTTGAGCTCGCAAAATACAAGGTCGTTGGTATTCGCTTCAAGGTCGGCGGCAAGATTTATTACTTTGATCCGCAAAGTTTTGAAATCAAGAAGGGCGACAGCGTTATCGTAGAAACCTCACGCGGACTTGAGTTTGGTGTGTGCGAGCTGTCTGTGCGTACCGTTACCGAGCGAGAAGTCGTTCTTCCACTTCGCACGGTCGTTCGTATGGCAAGCGCCGAGGATATTACCCGTCACGAGTCAAACGTAAAATACGAGAAGGAAGCCTTTGAGACCTGCGCAGAAAAAATAGCAGAGCATAAGCTCGGCATGAAGCTTATCGACGTCGAGTATGCGTTCGACGGCTCGAAGCTCCTCTTCTACTTCACCGCAGAGGGACGTGTCGACTTCCGCGAGCTTGTAAAGGATCTCGCATCCGTATTCCGCACCCGAATCGAGCTTCGCCAGATAGGCATTCGCGATGAAACCAAGCTGCTCGGCGGTATCGGTATCTGCGGCAGACCGTTCTGCTGCAAGACCTTCCTTTCGGATTTCGTTCAGGTATCTATCAAAATGGCGAAGGAGCAGAACCTCTCATTAAACTCCGCAAAGATATCGGGAGCGTGCGGCAGACTTATGTGCTGTTTGCGCTACGAATACGACGTATATCAGGAGGAAATAAAGAAAACGCCGAGAGTCGATCAGATAGTAGCAACGCCCGACGGCGACGGTACCGTTATCGAGGTACAGCCGCTCGCAGGACTCGTTCGCGTCCGCTTTGGCACCAAGGCGGAGATGATACCTCCGAAGGTATACCACCGCGACGACGTCAAGGTCATCGGCGGCAAGGGAGTAAAGCCGAGGGACGATACAAGCGCACAGTAATTTTGAATTTGGACACGCCCTATTTATGAACAGAATATGAATTTTTTTGCTACCCTATTGCAATTTTCATATGATAGTGATACAATATACCACGTAAGCAAAATATTTTGACACGGAGGTGTATTTGAAATGGCATATAGAATTTCTGATGAGTGCATCGCTTGCGGCGCATGCGCTGACGAATGTCCTGTAGGTTGCATCAGCGAGGGCGACGGCAAGTTCGAGATCAACGCTGACGAGTGCCTTGATTGCGGTGCTTGCGCAGGCGCTTGCCCTGTTGAAGCTGCAAAGGCTGAATAATCAAAAGAACATAGAAAATGCCGCCATCAAGGCGGCATTTTCACTTAATTCAATTTTGGAGAATTACAATGACTATCACATATACCGTAGGCAATTCGCTCTACGTTAACACTACAAACCGTTGCTCGAACTCCTGCGAATTCTGCGTTCGCTCGCACGGAGAGGAGCTTTACGGCGATCTTTGGCTTGACCGTGAGCCTACGCGCGAGGAGATACTCGCAGACGTCGAAGCGCGTACGCTTTCCGATTACGACGAGCTCGTATTCTGCGGCTACGGCGAGCCGACCGAGCGCCTTGACGACATACTTTGGGTATGCCGCAAGGTCAAAGAGAAAAACAACGTCAAGATACGCATAAACACCAACGGTCACTCCGACCTTATCAACAAGCGTGACACCGCGTCCGAGTTCGAGGGATGCTTTGACACCGTTTCGATAAGCCTCAACTGCGCTGATGCGAAAAGCTATCAGGCGGTATGCCACAGCGAGTTCGGCGAAGCATCGTTCGATGCGCTCATCGACTTCGCGCGCCGCGTAAAGGCGTACGTGCCAAACGTGGTGCTCTCAGTGGTACGAGGCTCGATCCCCGACAGCGATATTGATATTTGCCAGAAGATCGCAGACGGCGTCGGTGTTACCCTTCGCGTACGCGAGATGCTTTAAAAATTAAAAGTGCGTTCCGCAAGGAACGCACTTTTTGTTTACCCAAGTATCTCCGCCTTTTTATCGATAAGCTCCGCCGTGTCGAACATTCGTGCAACATTGTCGATACCGATACGCGCTACGGTGTCTGCAAAACGCTCGCCTGCGATACCGTCGCGCTTGTAAAGGAGTATCGCCTTTTCAACAACGTCAAGTGCCTCGTCGTACGTGTAAAGGCGCGGCAGAGGATCGCCGCGACGGCAGATCTTACCCCAACGTCCGCCAACGTACACGCGGTAAAGAGTCTTGCTTTCCATAAATGCGCCAAACGGGCACGTTCCAGTGCAGCGTCCGCAGTTGTTGCAAAGATCTGCATTAACAGTAGGCGTTTCGCCGTCCTTGGCGATAGCCTTCATCGGGCACTTCAAAGCAACGGCACATTGACCGCAAGAGCGGCAGTATACTTTTTCAAAGTTCGGCACACGCTGACCTACTATGCCTATGTCGTTGATATCGGGCTTCACGCAGTTATTAGGACAGCCACCACACGCGATTTTTAATTTGTGCGGTAATGTAACGCTTCGGTAGCCGAGATAGAACCGGTCGTGTATAGCCTTCGCCATAGCCTGCGTGTCGTAAAGGCCGAACACGCACGTTGTGCCCTTGCAAGCAACGACGGGGCGCACCTTCGGGCCCGTACCGCCCGTGAAAAGTCCGACCTTCGCGATATGTGCCTTAAAGGCTTCGATGTTGTCAAAATGTATACCCGGCACCTCAACGGTAAGACGTGAGGTAAACGACACGTTGCCGTTTCCAAAGAGCCTTGCCGCCTCGCATACACACATCATTTCTTCAGCGGTAAGCACGCCGTTTTCGGTGACGACACGCGCCGAGAAGCAGTCCGTGCCGCGGTTGCGAAGAAAGCCCTCACCCTTAACTCTTTTTACGTCGTTTTCATTTAACATAACAGAAATCTCCTATTTAAAGTTCACTACCTAATATTCTATCATCAAAAAGCTAAAAAATCAAGTGAAAAATCCGTATTACAGCTTATTTTTTCAAAATATATCTTGCAAAGTGGATTTCGATGTGATATAATATAATGAAATAGTTTTATTTTCGGAAAGGATATTACGATTATGATTCCACAGGTTGAACAGATTGCCGCGCGCGTGCGCGAACTTCGCGACATTTTAGATATTGATGCAGATACTGTTGCAAATAAAATCGGCGTGAGCCGCGAGGTGTACGACAGCTACGAAAACGCAAAATGCGATATTCCCGTCGGCAAGCTTTATGCTATTGCAACGGTGCTTGGCGTTGATGCCACCGTGCTCTTACTCGGTGACGAGCCGCGTATGGTCGACTACACCATCGTCCGCCAGGGTAACGGTCTTGACGTTGAGCGCTACGCAGGCTATAAGTTCACTTCCCTTGCGTTCAACTACGTTGACCGCGAGATGGAGCCGATGATAGTTACGCTCGATCCCACAGATGCTCACCACGAGCCTGTAACACACGCAGGTCAGGAGTTCAATATGGTGCTCGAGGGCACCGTAGCCGTGTCGCTTAACGGCAACGAGTATATTCTCCGTGCAGGCGACTCCATATACTTCAATCCCGCACTTCCGCATAGCCAGCGTGCTATCGGAGCTGTAGCGAAGTTCCTCACCGTAATCAACGAAAACATGAACAGAAATTAAAAGGACATAACGCCAATGGATTTACTTAACAGATTTCTTCCTCGCACCGACTTCGAGTCCTACGAGGATTTCAAAATGAATTACAAATTTAACCTTCCCGAAAACTTTAATTTCGGCTACGATATCGTTGACGAATACACAAGAATAGAGCCGGGCAAGCCTGCGCTCATCTGGCTCAACGACGACGGTGAGGAAAAGCATTTCACCTTTGACGACGTAAAGGAGCAGTCCGACAGAATTGCAAATCTTTTAACGTCCCTCGGCATCAAAAAGGGCGATCGCGTAATGCTCATCTTAAAGCAGCGCCCCGAGGTATGGTTTACCCTTGTCGCACTGTGCAAAATGGGTGCTACCGCAATTCCGGCAACCTTCCAGCTCACAGAGAAGGACATCATTTACCGCTGTGAGGCGGCAAGTGTAAAAATGATCATCGCGGCAGAGGACAATGAGATAATAAATCACATCAGAAACTCCCGTGAAAAGTGTCCTACTCTCAAGTATGTCGGCATCGTCGGCGACGGAATTTCCGAGCGCTACGGAGAAGAATTCCTTGATATGCGCGCGCTCACGAAGGAAGCGTCTGCCGATTGGGCACGTCCCACGGGCGAAGCAGCTACCACTAATATGGACACGATGCTGATGTATTTCTCCTCGGGAACGTCGGGTATGCCCAAGATGATCACCCACAATTTCCTTTATCCTATCGGTCACATCACCACCGCTCACTATTGGCAGCAGGTTGAGGATGGCGGACGCCACCTCACCGTTTCCGACTCCGGCTGGGCAAAATTCGCGTGGGGTAAGATCTACGGTCAGTGGATATGCGGCGCGGTAAACGTTGCTTATGACACCGATAAGTTCGTTCCCGCAAAGCTTCTTGCGGCTATCGACCACCTGAAGCTCACCACCTTCTGTGCGCCGCCCACCATCTACCGATTCCTCATTAAAGAGGATATATCCGGTTGCGATTGGTCGAGTCTGCACCACTGCGGAACCGCGGGTGAAGCACTCAACCCCGAGGTTGTGAATAAATTCAGAGAGGCAACCGGCCACACCATCTTCGAGGGCTTCGGGCAGACTGAAACGACCGTGCTTCTCGCTAACTTTGGCTGGGATCCCATTAAGGTAGGCTCTATGGGCAAGCCTTCGCCTATCTACGATATAGACCTCGTCGACGAGGACGGCAACTCCTGCGAGGACGGTATCGTCGGTTCCATCATAATCAAGAATGCCAAGGATCACCCCACAGGCCTGTTTATGGAGTATTATAACGACGAAGCCGCAAACGCACGCGCTTTCAAGAACGGCACCTACAACACGGGCGATATGGCGTGGCGCGACTCGGACGGATACTTCTGGTTCGAGGGCAGAAACGACGACGTTATCAAATGCTCCGGCTACCGCATCGGTCCGTT
Organism: Candidatus Flemingiibacterium sp.; assembly: GCA_045634005.1. GTDB lineage: Bacteria > Bacillota > Clostridia > Oscillospirales > CAG-272 > Flemingiibacterium. The sequence continues at coordinate 44,648 of JAZQZL010000029.1, forward strand.
CGAGGTCGAGAGTGCGCTTATGACGCATCCGTCCGTGCTTGAGTGTGCGGTAACGGCTGTACCCGATCCCGTACGCGGTCAGGTCGTTAAGGCGACTATCGTACTTGCGAAGGATTGGCGTGACAAGGCCGGCGATGATTTAAAGAAGGAGCTTCAGAACCACGTTAAGGTTACCACCGCACCGTACAAGTATCCGCGCGTGGTAGAGTTCGTGGACGAGCTTCCCAAGACGACAAGCGGTAAGATCCGCCGCGTTGAGATCCGTCAGAACGACGCTGACAAGAAATAAGAGGAACAAATGATTTTTGAAAAAAACGCCGCGCCGATGCTTATCGTGCTCGGTCAGTCAAACGCTCACGCTCACGGAACTCATCTTCCCGAGGCAGAGATAATAAGAACACCGCTTAAGAACGTGCACGGTCTGTCGCGCGAATGCAATCAGGCGTACGGTCTTTCCGACGTTACCTGGACGGGCTTCACCACGGGTGGTATGAACCTCGGCGAAACGCAGGACGATACCTGTTGCCTTGCCAACTATTTTGCAAAAATGTGGCAGGATGCGATAGACGGCGGTATGGATCTGCCAGATCTTTACGTTATACAGATATCCATCGGCGCCCAGGGCGTTGCACAGTTTGAGGCACACGGTGACAATATGTGGTACGCGATGCGCGAACCGATACTGAAGCCCGGTCCGCTCGGAACGTGCGATATTTCGCTCTACCCTCTTGCGACAGAGATACTCTCGCTTGCTCACATCAACCTTATGATGTCGGGCAAGAAGCCGCAGATCATCGGACTTCATTGGAACCAATGGGAAACCGAATGCTACACGGGTTCGAAGGCTATGAACGATGCAGAGGTTAATTACAAAAACCTTTTCTGGGGACTTTTCACCGCGCTCGGCAGGGATTCCGTCGGCACGGGTATTCCCTTCTACCTCTACCGCGCGCTCTCGGAGAATTTCGAGCCGAGCCGCATCGAGCGTATGAACGCGATCCTCGACGGATTTGTAAACACCCTCGCAGACTGCCGTATGATCGACCTACGTAAAACAGCCGTCTACACAGACGAGCCGAAAACTCACGGCATCTTCGCCGACGACGGTGTGCACTATCTGCCCGAGGCTCACTTGGAATTTGCAAAAATTCAATGGAAAGATGTTTTCGGCAAGGAATAATCTGTGACAAGCCCGCATACAATAATAAAGTGTGATTTCGCACAGGAAGGAGCGACCGCAAGCGGTCAAACGAAGTATGAGAACAGATATTAATATGACACGCGCGTGGGCAGAGATCGATCTCGCCGCCATACGCCAGAATTACACCGCCGCGGCGTCCTATGCAAAATCTCACGGCGCAAGCCTTATCGCTGTGGTAAAAGCTAACGCATACGGTCACGGTGCCCATGAAGTTGCAAAGGAGCTTGAAGCGATATGCGGCGCGAACTTTTTCGCAGTCGCAACCTTACCCGAGGCTACCGAGCTTTGTGCGGCAGGTATCCGCTCGAAGATACTCATTTTAAGTGAGATTCACCCCTCGCTTTACGGCGAGCTGATACGGCACACAAACATAATCCCGACAGTCTTTCTTCCCGAAAGTGCAAGAGCACTCTCCGCGGCGGCACAGGCGGCGGGCAAAACCGTCGATTGCTTTTTGGCGCTCGACACGGGTATGTCGCGCATCGGAATCGAGTGTACGAGCGAGGCTAAAACTGCGCTCGGACTCGACGTTGCACAGGAGATATCGAAGCTTCCGAATGTAAACGTTCTCGGCATCTTCAGCCATTACGCTTCGGCGGATATGGTCGACACAAGTGCGGCGCTCGAGCAGACAAAACGCTTTGACGAGTTTTGCCAATCTCTTGCTGCACGCGGCGTAAATCCGAAATATAAGAGCATCTGTAACAGTGCGGCGCTCGTTTGTCCCGAGCTTACGAATAAATACGATCTCGTTCGAGAGGGCATCAGCCTTTACGGCTATCACCCGTCAAACGAATGTGCACGCGTGTTTTCTATAAAGCCTGCGATGGCACTTCGCGCGAGAATTACGGACATTAAAACGCTTGACGCACACGTCGCTATAAGCTACGGCGGCACGTACGTTACCGACAAGCCTACGCGCGTTGCAACCGTTCCCGTGGGCTATGGCGACGGCTATCCGCGTCTGCTCTCGAACAAAGCAGGCGTCATAATCGACGAAAAATTTGCTCCGATTTTAGGACGCGTGTGTATGGATCAGATGATGGTAGACGTAACGGACATTCCGTCGGCGAGCGTTGGATCGGTCGCCACTCTTATCGGTGCAGACGAGCGTGTTCGTGCAAACGTGCTTGCCGATATGATATGCACGATTCCCTACGAAATAGTCTGCGGTATAACCGCTCGAGTACCTCGAATTTACACAAACGCATACCGCCAGATAAACGACGACTAAATTTTTGCAGTTTTTTTCAAAAAACTATTGCATTTTTGAAAATAGTATGATATAATGAAGCGTATGGTATAAATCGCATGGCAAAATCCATGCAAATAATTTAAAAGAGGTGTATATCATGAAAGAAGGACTCCATCCCGAATACAAGGAAGTTACAATTAAGTGCGCTTGCGGCGAAACCGTTGTAACCCGTTCTACCAAGGGCGACATGAGAGTTGAAATTTGCTCGAAGTGTCATCCGTTCTACACCGGCAAGCAGAAGCTCGTTGATGCAGGCGGTCGTGTAGATAAGTTCAAGAAGCGTCTTGAGCAGGCGAAATAAGTTTATTTTGCGAAATCGGGGGTTTGAAGCGTCTTATTGATTGCTTCAAGCCCTTGTTTTTTTAACTATTTTCCAAACTTCTTTTACTAGGAGGTACACTTATGGAAGAATTTGAAAGAGCCGTGCTTGTCACGGTTAAAACCGATAAAATGGCAGACGGCGAGTGCGAAACCTCGCTTGCAGAGCTTGAGCGCCTTCTTGACACAGCAGGCGGAAGTGTATTCGCTAGAATGATACAGTCGCTTGATTCGCCAAATCACCGCACCTGTATCGGAAGCGGTAAGCTTGTGGAGCTCTCCGAGCTTTGCAAGGCAAACGGCATAAAGCTCGTTATATTTGACCTCGAGCTCTCTCCTATGCAGATTCGCAACATCGAGGACGGCATCGACACCGACGTTCGCGTGCTCGACCGCTCGATGCTCATACTTGATATATTCGCGCTCCACGCAACGTCCGCCGAAGGTAAGCTTCAGGTTGAGCTGGCACAACTTAAGTACACGCTCCCCCGCTTGACCGGCAAGGGCACCGAGCTGTCGCGTCTTGGCGGCGGTATCGGTACGCGCGGCCCGGGTGAGTCAAAGCTCGAAATGGACAGACGTCACCTTCGTCGCCGTGAGGAGCAGCTTAATGCAGAGCTTGCAGACCTTGAGCGCGGCAGACTCACCAAGCGTAAGGCACGCGAGCGCTCGGGTATCACCAAGGTTTCTATCGTCGGCTATACCAATGCCGGCAAATCCACGCTTCTTAACAAGCTCACGGATGCAGGCATTTTAGCCGAGGACAAGCTCTTCGCAACGCTCGACACCACCACAAGAAAGTTCACTCTCCCCTGCGGCGTTGAGATCCTGCTCACCGATACGGTAGGCTTTATCCGAAACCTGCCGCACCACCTTATCAAAGCGTTCAAATCCACGCTAGACGAGGCTATCTGGGCAGACATCATCTTAATCTTAATCGACGCATCCGACCCTGAAGCGATGAGCCAGCTTGCCGTTACGGAGAAGCTTCTCTCCGAGCTTACCGAGCAGGCAGGCTACGACAAGGCAAAGCCTACGCTTTACGTTTACAACAAGTGTGACCGTGCCGAAACCGGATTCGGTCATATCGCGATAGACCCTGATAAAAACTCTGTTGCCGTATCCGCGCTTACAGGCGAAGGTCTTGACGAGCTTGTAAGCAAGCTTGAAACAATAGTGCAGAACGGTAAGAGTGAGGAAACGTTCGTTATTCCAAACTCCGATGCGGGCGTTGTCAACCGCCTTTACGCATCGGCTGAGGTTATCGACGTTGATTACGGAAGCGAATTCGTCACCGTACGCGCTACGGTCGACGCTAAAACACGCGGTCAGTATGACCGCTACCGTGTAAGAAAAGACGGTGAGTGCGATGGCGAAGAAGACGAAGAATATTGATGCACCCGTTGCCGAAGCGCCCAAGACGTACACCACCCTTGAGCGAGAGGCTTCCGACGAGTTCGTCGAGAAAAAATCGGTGTTCATCGGATACGCGTGTCCCGTAAAGACCGAGGCAGAGGCGACGGATTTCATCGCGCGCATCCGCAAGAAGCATTCCGATGCAACGCATAACTGCTACGCGTATCAGTTAAACGGCGGCGGTATCGCACGTTATTCCGACGACGGTGAGCCGCAAGGCACCGCTGGAGTACCGATACTCGACGTTATCAAGAAAAGCGGCGCAGACGATTGCTGTGTGGTCGTTACTCGTTATTTCGGCGGCATCCTGCTCGGCGCCGGCGGACTTGTTCGCGCGTACGCTAACGGTGCGAAGATAGCGCTCGATGCGGCACACATTGTAACGTATGAGAGCTATACGGAGTTCCGCCTTGTATGCGACTACTCCGCGTATCAGAAGCTTAACTATGAGTTTCCGAAATACGGTATCATCGTAGATGCAAGCGATTTCGGCGGAAGCGTAACGCTCCGACTTGCGATAAAATCAGCGCGTTTTGCGGAGTTCTCCGATAAGCTCTCGGAAATGTTCGCGGGCGGTATCACGCCCGAAACGCTCGGCGAGCGCTTTGATTTCAGATAAAAATACACGTCCATCTTCAGATAGGAGATGGGCGAGTTTTTTTATCTCAAATAGAGATATTTTCACGCATTTGTAAGAAGGCGTGCTATAATATCGCCGAGGTGATATTCTTGAAACGCATCATTGAAAATTTGATAAGTGCAAATCTGTTTGCCTATGAGCAGATTGGGAGTGACAACGATGAAACCCAAAACATTGTCAAAGCAATAAACGAAAATCGTCAATCGCTCGTTGGTTCACTCACACAACAACAGAAGGAAATATTCTACATATACGAGGATTTATTAAATGAGCGTCTGACCTTACGCGAGATCTCTATGTTTGCTGAAGGGTTTAAGCTTGGGGCAAAGATTTTAATTGATGTTTTATTTGATGAGGAATAAACCTCGCGCGCTCTGCGCGCTCGGGGAGGACGAAAAGGGAGAGGGAGGCCCTCACGCGCCACGCCCTCCCTCTCCCTTTTAAACCCTCTCCCACTCGGCTAAATATGCTAAAAAGGTAGCCTGAGCCCCTCGCCCCAGCTCGGAATATCGTCTTGCCGTAAATTTCGTACCACAGAGTGCACGTGTGGTGGCGCCGCCGCGCTACCAAAATGCGCGGCGGTGCATACCGTCGCGCGGCACAACGCGCCGCGCTATGCGAAAGGATTGCCGTTCATTTACAAACGGTGCTGACGCGGCGGTGTGCGCCGCGACATCGAGCGAATAGAGGCAGAGGGCGTCCGCAGGCCCCGAATGCCGATCTTGAGCGTGCCTCTGTGGTGAGCAAGGAAGCCGGGAGGAGTCCGAGGAGGGTGGAAACCCGCGCAGCTGGTGTCCCATCCTCCTCGTATCGCGTCCCCGAGCCGCAGAGCGGCGAGGTCGTTCCCCACGCCAAAGGCGCGGATAATAAGGAAAAAATCCCACGGCATACACCGTGGGATTTTGTTTAATTTTAACCAAGGCGAGCCTTGAGATCGTTAAGCTCGTCGTAAAGCTCAGTGGGAACGCGATCGCCGATCTGCTTGTAGAACTCGTCGATGCCTGCAAGCTCCTCTTTCCAGAGGTCTGCGTCAACGTCGAGAAGATCGCGTACGGTGTCAACGGTGATGTCGAGACCTTCAATGTTGATGTCCTCCGCCTTCGGAACAAAGCCAATGGGAGTTTCAACTGCATCAACTGCACCTGCGCAGCGAGCGAGGATCCACATAACAACACGCATATTCTCACCGAATCCGGGCCAGATGAAGTGGCCTTCGTCGTCGGTTCTGAACCAGTTCACGTTGAAGATCATGGGAGGATTGGAGATCTTCTTGCCCATTGCAAGCCAATGTGCGAAGTAGTCGCCCATGTCATAACCGGTGAAGGGACGCATTGCCATCGGGTCACGTCTTACTACACCAACTGCACCGGTAGCCGCTGCGGTGGTCTCGGAAGCCATTATGGAGCCTACGAACACACCGTGCTGCCAGCTTCTTGCCTGATATACGAGCGGAGCAGTCTTTGCGCGACGACCGCCGAAGATGATAGCGGAGATCGGTACGCCTGCGGGATTAGTAAACTCAGAGGAGAGGCAAGGACAGTTAGCCGCAGATGCGGTAAAGCGCGAGTTGGGATGCGCACCGCAGGTGGACTTATCCTTCTTGTCGTACTTAGTATAGTCCCACTTGTTGCCCTTCCAGTCAACAGCGTTTGCAGGAGGATTCTTGTCAAGACCTTCCCACCATACAGTGTTGTTCTCAAGGTTGTGAACTACGTTGGTGAAAATGGTGTTCTTCATGCAGGTAGCAAGAGCGTTGGGATTGGACTGGTTGTTGGTACCGGGAGCAACGCCAAAGAAGCCGTTCTCGGGATTAACCGCCCAAAGTCTGCCGTCGACGCCGACGCGCAGCCAAGCGATATCGTCACCTACACACCAAGCCTTGTAGCCCTTGTTCTTGTAGATTGCCGGCGGAATAAGCATTGCGAGGTTGGTCTTACCGCAAGCGGACGGGAATGCGCCCGTTACGTACTTAACCTCTCCGTCGGGGCCTTCGATACCGAGAATGAGCATATGCTCTGCCATCCAGCCTTCCTTACGGCCAAGGTAGGATGCGATACGGAGCGCGAAGCACTTCTTACCGAGAAGAACGTTTCCGCCGTAACCGGAGTTAACGGACCAGATAGTGTTGTCCTCGGGGAAATGTACTATGTAGCGGTTCTCTTCGTCGAGATCAGCTCTTGCATGAAGGCCCTTAATGAAGCCTGCATCGTCGCCGAGAGCCTCGAGTACGGATACGCCAACACGGGTCATAATAACCATGTTAAGTACAACGTAGATAGAGTCGGTAAGCTCGATGCCGTATTTAGCAAAAGGAGAGCCAACCTCGGACATGGAGTACGGAATAACGTACATAGTTCTGCCCTTCATCGAGCCGGTGTAAAGCTTGGAAAGCTTTGCATAGCATTCCTTCGGATCCATCCAGTTGTTGATGTTACCTGCGTCCTCTTTCTTGGAGGTGCAGATGAAGGTTCTGCCTTCAACACGTGCTACGTCGTTTACTGCGGTTCTGTGGAGGTAGCAGTCGGGAAGAAGCTCTTCGTTGAGCTTGATGATCTCTCCGGTAGAGCAAGCCTCGTCGCGAAGTGCGTCGATCTGTTCCTTCGAGCCGTCGATCCAAACGATCTTGTCAGGCTTGGTCATCGCAGCCATTTCGTCGATCCAATCGAGGACGAACTTGTTTGTAGTAAGTGCCATAGTGGGTTCTCCTATCTTAAATTTTAAATATTTACATAATCTTTAGGCGAGAGTTTACCATTCCCCGCCATTATATATTATATAACATTCTTTTGCAAATTGCAAGCACCTTTTGTGTTTTTCTCTACGTTTTTACACTATGTTAATATTTTGGCAGTTTCACCTATGCAACAATAAAAAATCCGCGCATTTCTGCGCGGACCCAAAACTTTATTTTGTGTTTGAAGCATCAAAAAGCGCGGCGGAAAGTCTTGCAAAATCCTCGAGCGTCAAACGCTCGCCGCGTATCGCCGGATCAAGCCCTGCCCTGGCGATCGCCGCATTTATTCCCTCTCGGCCGAGCGCAGAAAACTCTGTTCCAAGCGAGTTTGAAAGCGTTTTGCGACGCTGTGCAAACGCGCCTCTTATCGTTTTAAAGAGCATCGCCTCATCCTTTACCGAAACGGGAGGCTCTTTGTAAAGCGTGATGCGTATTACTGCCGAGTCAACCTTCGGCGCAGGCAAGAAGCAGCCCGCCGGCACGGTAAACAGTCGCTCTACCTTTCCGTAATACGAGAGCGCGGCGGTTATCGCGCCATACTCGCTGTCACCGGCAGGCGCAGTGAGGCGTACTGCTACCTCTTTTTGTATCATAACGGTTATCGTATCAAACGGCAGACGCGACTCAACAAGCTTCATAAGTATCGGAGTCGTAATGTAGTACGGCAGATTTGCCGCAACGGACACACGAAGCCCTTTTGATAAAAACTCATCGTTCACTAAAGCCTCGAGGTCGGTTTTCATAACGTCTTTGTTTATAACGGTGGTGTTGTCAAAATCAGCAAGCGTTTCGTCGAGTATCGGGATAAGCGCTGTGTCGATCTCAAGCGCCACTACCCTTTCGGCTCGAGCAGCAAGCTCGCGCGTAAGCGTACCGATGCCGGGGCCTATTTCGAGTATGCCCTCGCCACGCTCACCGCATGCCGCTTCGGCGATGCGCTCGGGAACTGTGGGATTTATAAGAAAGTTCTGACCAAACTTTTTTTGAAAGGATACGCCGTGCCGCGACATAATCTCGCGGATAACGGATAAATCTGTAAGTCGCATATAATTCTCCAATCGGGTGCGTCACAAAATTATTTCCGCTTTTTCGCGCCTGACACTTGACAAACGCGGATAAATCGGGTATAATATTACTGTTGCTTATATTGTATCATATTTCCGCGAGTATTGCAACATGAATTTTAAAATTTGCTGGAATGGCGCAGTGGTAGCGCAATTGATTCGTAATCAATAGGCCGTGGGTTCAAATCCCATTTCCAGCTCCACAAAACAGCTTCGGCTTTGCCGAGGCTGTTTTTATTTTGTGGAGCATTTGGGAGGGATTTGAAGGGCGCGTGCTTGGAAACAGTCCGGTGGACTGTTTCTCCGCGCCACCGCTCCGTCCGCAGACGGGCAAATCCCATTTCCAGCTCCAAAATCCCGCAATAAAGCTCGTCTTTATTGCGGGATTTTCTTGTGTGGAGTGTGTGAATGAACACACCGAGAATGCGAAGCATTCTCAAAGGCAATTGGCGAAGCCAATTTGCAGTGGGTCATCAAATCCCATTTCCAGCTCCAGGAAGGACATTTACTTTGCTAAATGTCCTTTTCTTTTTTCCTGCCTTTCTATATTCTTTCCATTTGGATTTGTTTGTTATATTTTACTGTCGATTGCTCCCGAAATATAACAAGAGCGGAGGAAAATCCTCCGCTCTCATCTGTTCGAAAAATTGGAATTTATCTCTTGGTTAGTTTTTTGCACCAAGTCCATTTTCCGCATTTAGTACACTTCAACAATCTTCTGGTTGGCGTTTGCATCAACAAGGCAATCTCTTTATAGTTAGGAACAAACATATGTTGACAGTTCTTACATTCATAATACCCTGTCTCTACCTTGAATTTAAGAGCAATAATGCAAGGAATTATAAATAGTACAACAGACACTATTATCAAAAAGTCTTGAAATCCACATTCAGGGATAAGGAGTGATATTAAAGTTATCAGACAAATAAGTGCTGCCAGACTGGTTGCGACAATCACATAAGCGGAATGCAGCAGTCGTTTATGATATCTTTCCTCATTTTTTGCCATCTGAAAAATCAGTTCATTTAATTGTTCATCCTTTTGTTCCATATCAATCGTCTCCCCACATAATAATTCATTTACATTTATTCCAAGAATATAACAAAGGTCGAGCATAATATCGGAATCGGGCATTGCTTTGCCTGTCTCCCATTTTGATATAGCTCTGTCGGTTATATTCAATTTTTCTGCCAACTGTGCTTGTGTAAGATTTTTCTTTTTTCT
>JAZQZL010000030.1:0-28456 GCA_045634005.1 Candidatus Flemingiibacterium sp.
CCCCCCATACACGCCCGTGGGTTGTTGTACCCTCTGCCAAATCCGTGTGCATCTAAATCGGCTTAACACGGCTTTGCATCTAAATCGGACACACATCCCAAGGCAGCACGCGAAAACGTGCTGCTTTCTTTATTTAAAAACATCTTGCAAATGTCGACAATATGTGATATAATGTTTTCTGCAGTTTTATAATTCTGACTTTTTGGGAGGACGGTATGTTTACCTCAGGACATTTTATCTGGCTCGGCGTGATTGCCGTTATGATCGCTCTCGCCTTGGTTTTGCTAAAAAATTTCAAGGTTTCCAACCGCACCGTTGGAAAAGCAACTATGATAATTCTTATCATACTAAAGCTTTTCCATATGTCGCTGTCTATGAAGGCGTCAGAGTACGGCGGATACGTCTTAAATCAGACACAGCTTTCCTTCCACCTTTGCTCTATAATGATATACACGGTCATATTCACAAATATGATCAAAAATGAAAAGCTTATCGCAACCTTAAAGAGCTTTATGGTTCCCTGTCTTTTTATCGGTGCGATGATGGCTCTTCTGATTCCTACCGAGGGCGTTGACCCCGCTACTCCGAGAGTATGGCAGTATATGCTCATTCACGGTACACTCGTATTTTACGGCATATACCTCGCGTTAGTTGAAAGGGTTAATATGTCATTTAAAGCGTATCTCAACAATCTTAAATTGCTTCTTTGCGTAACGCTCGTTGCAACGCTTATGAACAGCGTGCTTGAAGAATACCAAACGAACTTCTTATTCCTTCGCGAGCCGCCGATGGAAAACCTGCCGATACTCAACCTCGATAACGGCTGGTACGTCTATTTTATCTCACTTGCCGCCGTCGCGTGCATTCTGGTGCTTCTCATACATCTGCCGTTTATCATCACAGATGCAATCAAAAAGCGCCGCACAAAATAACGCCAAAGGCACTCCAAACGGAGTGCCTTTCTTTTTTAAACCTCTATTCTTGCAACCTTGACAACGATGTTGTTGCCGTAACGTTGCTTGTCGTAGCACACGGTAACCTTGTCGCCGTCCTGAACGAAATCAACGTCCTCCTCGTTGTCGAGCCACTTAATGGATTTGATCTTCTTGTAGAGCACGAATCTGGCTGTGTAATCGTCCATTTCCATACGCTGAACAACGTTTATGCTGCCGCCCATCGGGATGTCGTGAACGAAGAGATAATAGTTGTCGCCGTTCTGAAGTATGAAGTCCTTTTCCTTGCCCTCGATTTCGATTCCAGTAGGACGCGGCAGGTAAAGCGCTTCCTTGTTGATATCTACCCACTCGCCGAATCCGGAGAGCATGCCGTAGTCGAGCGGACGGATGCTTCCATCCCCCCTCGGTCCGACGTTGAGAAGGAAGTTCGATCCGTTGCGTCTGCACACGCAGAAGTCGTTTATGATTTCAATAAGCGACTTGTACCTGAAATCGTTCTTGGCGTATCCCCACTCGGTGCCAAATATCTGACACATCTCACTTGCAATGTATTTAGGCGAGGTTTCAAGATTGATCGGTTCAGGTCTGCCTCGCTCGAAGGTAACCGAGTCAAGCTCGATGTGACCGAGTGCTCCGAGTGCACTGAGGCCGGTATTGTTTATGATCATCGCCTCGGGCTGATGAGCACGTATCGTTGCATACAGCGCATCCTCTTCCCAATCTTCGTCGGGCTTGTCCCACATACCGTCGAACCAAAGTCCGCCGATCTCGCCGTAATTCGTGCAAAGGATCTCAACACTGCGGCGGAGATAGCGAAGATACGCCGGGAAATCCGTCTTATACGTCGGCTCACGCCAGTCGAGGAGCGTGTGATAAAAGAACGGGATTATCCCCTGTCTGCGGCAGGCATCAACGAACTCGCGAACAAGGTCACGTCCGGGCCCTCTGTGTACAGCATCGTAATCGTTGAGTCCGCAGGTGTCGTACAGCGAAAAGCCGTCGTGATGACGTGTGGTAAGAGTTATGTATTTGCAGCCGCCGGCCTTTGCAGCCGCGACAAGATTATCCGCCCAATCCGGCGTCGGATCAAACTTATCGGCAAACTGCTCATACTCCTCGTGAGATATGCCGCAGTTATTAAGCGCCCATTCACCGCGTGCAAAAACGCTGTAGCTTCCGAAGTGTACAAACATACCGAGTCCGAGCTTTTCAAATCTCTTAATGTATTCCTTGACTATCATAGACAGCCCTCCTTGAAATATAAGTGTAATTCTATTATAATCTACCGCAAAGCAAATTTCAAGCGATTTCAAAAACCGAAGCGATTTTTCCATAAATTGTACTCTTTTTTACATTATTTCGCCGCTCTTGCGGTACGCCTGAACAGTAAAATCGCTCGGCAAAAATTGCCGAGCGACCGTTTTATTTTCGCACTAAAAGTCCGAGATCGTCCATCCAGCAGATGACGTGTGCGGCGAAGCAGTGATTGCAGCTTGCCGAGGTGTCGATCTTCTCCCAAAGCGTGCCCGTGCGCTCTGCCATATATGAGAAGTAGCCCTTGATGTCACCGTAAAGCTTATCGCTGTATCCGTAGCGATTCAAGAGATCAAGGCGAAGAAAGTTGCCGATAAACGCATTTGCAGGCCAGATTTCGGGGTATAAGCCCTTCTCGGCTCTGTCGTATCCGAACTCGTTTATAAGCGTGCTCCAGAGCCACGGACGGCTCTCGGGCGTTGCCACGTCGCACGCGAACGCGTAATACTGACACGACTCTGTGCGCTCGCCCGACAAAACGAGCTTGCCGTCAACGCGGTACGCGTTGTCGCAGTAGAAGCCCGACTCTGTCATCGAAAGCTCGTTTATAGCCTCGCGTATCTTCGCCGCCTTCTCGGTGAGTGAGCTGTCAGCGTAAAGCGCTCCGAGGTCGGATAGCAGCCGCGCGTAAAGCATATTCGAAACGAAGGACACGTCCTGAACGAATTTGTTTGACATCGACCACTCGACAAACACCCACGACTCAAGTTTTTCAAGCAGTCCGTATTCGTTCTCGAACGGCTTAAAATAGTCGAGAAGCGCGTACATCTTACCCTTGCACGCGTCGATAAACTCTCGCTCGCCCGTCCGCGTGAGATATTCGCGAAGCTCCACTCCAAACCACATCGCCCAGTTAGGTATAAATCTGCCCGAAGAATGTGCCGCGGGATAGCACATCGGAAGCATTCCCTTCGGAAGGCCTTCAAAGCTGTCGGGAAGCATATAATTCTCTAAAAATGCGCGTTCAAGCGCCGCCTTGCCCGTCAGCGTGTATTCAACACGAGCGGAGAAAAAGCTGTCGCAAAGCCAGCCTGCACGCTCGCGAGAGGGACAGTCCATATAAATGTCCACCGCATTCGCGCGGAAGGTTTCGATCGCCGCATCGAATATCTCGCGCATCACCGCATCGTCGCCCTTAAAGCGAACGCCTATTTCGCTCATCGGGAACGCGATATGATGAAGCCGTAGTCCCGTTACGCGCACGTTTGCGCCGCGCGCCATAAGACGCGCGTACTTCATCGTATTCGGCATCGCGCAAAGCAGGTGATGGCGTCCACACTTTGCGATTACGGTAACAACATTGTTGACGATAAGACGCGAAAAAGTGACGTGTCCGTCCTTTAAAATCTCGTCGAACATAATATAAAGCTCGCCGTCTGCATCCGCTTCTATATCAAGCTCGAAAATGCCCGTCGTGTTGCGTGAAAATTCAACGTCGGCGTACGTGTAGGGCGCGAGCGTTATATCGTCGGCGGCCTCGCTTACGCTTACCTGCTTTTGCGCTGTCAGCTTGCTGACCGCATCGCTCGAGTCGTACTCTGCCTTTGCATCTGCCGCATAAGTGCTCTCGCACGCCACAAGCTCGCCGCGGTGAATTACGGACACGGGATATTCGATCTCCCCGTCGCCGTACGGCACGTCGCGGCAGATAAACCGCCCTGCCTTCGCCTCCTCTACCTCTATGGGTACAGCGGCGGTATCCGCGCCGCGCTCGTAATCAAACGAGCACGCGTCAAGGCGATAGGTTTCAACGAACGTGCGCTGTGCCGAATATTTCTGCACACGCTCAACGCGCTCTGTGACGCGGTATGCTGAAAATCCTTCAGCGCCCGTCGCGGCAACGACCTCTCCGCCGACGGTGATCTCGGCACAGAGAAAGCCGGGCTGATTTAAGTATTCGTATGAGCTTTTATTATAGCTCGCAACGCGAAGTGCAACTCGGTTATTATCCTTCGTGAGATATTTCGTAATATCGTACTCGTCCACGCGAAAATAGCCGTGGGCGCAGCGTGCAGGTCCGTGAGCGACGAATACGCCGTTGACGGTAAGTATAAACTCACACGAAGCCGCGGCGGCAACACTGACGGATCTTTCGCCGTTTGGTACGTCTGCCGCAAAGCATAGCGTGCGGTTTTGTATATATGCGCTGCCCTTTTCCCACACGGGTATCGCGGCGCGGAAGGTATAGTCGTTAGCGGTCATTTTTTGCCTCCTTTTCGGTGCAAAAATATACTTGTTTGTGCCCATATTATACCACAATAACGGCTATTTTTCAATAGCTTTCAAAGCGAAAAAATTTCAGTAAAATTATTTCTGAAAAGCTCTTGACTTTGCACCAAAAATATGTATAATGGTAGTAGTGGAAAATACTCCGCTTATATTATTTAGTCTATGGAGGGCATTACTATGTTTATAGACATTCACGCGCACGCATTCCGTATACGCTCCACCGGTGCACCCTGCTTTTGTACTACAGAGGATCTCTTGAAGGCTTTTGACCGCCTCAAGATCGATATGGGTGTAGTGCTTCCCGTAGTTAACCCCGAGTGCTATGCAGTACAGTCGGTTGAGGACGTCATCGAAATGGCGCAAAATCACCCCGACCGCATCATCCCCTACTGCAACGTTGACCCTCGCCTTCGCAGCAACTCCGACGTCGGCGATATTGAAACCGTCCTCAATAGATACAAGGCGGCAGGCTGTAAGGGTATCGGTGAAGTAATGCCTAACCTCGCAGTACTTGATCCCAAGGTTCAGAACCTTTTCCGTGCTGCTGAAAAGGTTGGAATGCCGGTCGTTTACGACGGCTCTGTTCAGCTTGGTCTCGGCTTCGGTCTTTACGACGATCCCGGACTCCCCCAGCTCGAGCATACTCTCGTTTCTTACCCCGACCTTATAATCTTCGGTCACGGTCCCGCGTTCTGGAGCGAGCTTGGAAAGCTCTCCACGCCCGGTGAGAGAGGATGCCCCTACAACCGCTTCAAGGGTCAGCGACTCCTTCTTCCCAGAGGTCCTATCGAGGAAGAAGGCGTAATGCCCAAGCTTCTCCGCCGTTATCCCAATCTTATGGCAGACTTCTCCGACTGCACCGCATACAATGCGATCACCCGCGACGAGGAGTTCGGTCCTCGCTTCCTCTCCGAGTTTGAGGACAGAGTGTTCTACGGCACCGACATTATGGGCGTAAATATGGAGGTTCCGCTCGGCGACACGCTCATTTCCTGGAAAGAGCAAGGCAAGATCAGCGAAACTACCTTCAAGAAGATTGCTTGCCGGAACGCAGAAAAGCTTCTCGGACTTTAATCTACATAAAAAATCAGATGCCGTACGGCATCGGATTTTTGTTTTTACTTCTTAAACTTCGAGAAAAGACCGCCGAGAGCGTGCTTAACGTCGTCCACCTTGTCGGCAATATCGCCTGCCGCGATCTTTGCCTTTACGCCGTCGATAACCTTGTTCACGATATCGTCGGGAAGGTCAACGCCAAGCACCTTCTCAAGCACCTTAACGGGCTCGGTCTTGAACTCTTTCAAAAGTGCGGGATCGCTCTTTAATTTAGCGACCACTTCTTCGATTTTTTCCTTGATCTGGTCCATTTTTATTTCCTCCGTTATATAAATTTTTCACTTTGATTATATCACAGAAAATCCGCCGTTTCAAGAATATTCCTGAACTTTCAGCTCACATTCACAAAATCGACACATTAAAGCTTTTTCATCATCTCACGGTAAAGATTGTCCGCATAAAGGCACATACCGAGATCATTCGGGTGGAGTCCGTCCGTGAAGAAATCGTGAGTGTGCGGCATAAGCCTGCCGCCGTCGATGACGGTAACGTTTGCAAGATCCTTGCAGTTTTCCTCGATTATTCCCTTCACCTCGGTGACGTAGCCGCCGAATTTTTTCATAAATCTCGGCTCGTCGGCGCGGTCACGCCACAGTGGAGTTATAGCAAATATTTTCGCATTCGGGAACTTTTCGGAAAGCTTTAAGAGAAAATCGCGGCTTCTTCTCTCGACTGTCGAGCGCTTGTGACGCGCCCAGTCGTTCGTGCCGTACGCTACGGTGATAATGTCGGGCTTTATCGGCTCGTCGAGCGTGAGAAGCTCGGGGAAAAAGCGGTCGCCGCCGATAGCCTTGTTGTATATATCCGCGTCGAGCATACGCGCAAGCTTCACCGAATACGCGAGCGACGGATACTGCGCAAAATAGCCGTGTGTTATCGAGTCGCCATATGCGAGCAGTGTGCGCGAACGCTTCGCGGGTGAATACGACGCACCGTCATCAAGGCACACGTTCGACAAATATACCTGCTTGGTCCACGGTAAATACACCTCAACGTGCTTCACCCCCTCGCCAAGCTCGAGTGAAACGTACTTGTCCGCATCGCCCTCAACGATTCCGAAATGGTCGTGCATCACGCCGTCAATGTAAAGATCAAAGCGTGCCATACCGCCCGTCGGGCACTCGTCAACGCGCACCGCGTACTCGAACGAAAGCGTTTTCGAGTCGGTAAGAAGCGAGAGGCGTACGCCTGCCGCGGAGTTCGTTTTCTTTAGATAAGTGTTGTCGCGGTATATCGCGTAATACTCGCTCTGCTCTTTCGTAAAGCGCCTGAAGGCAAAGCCAAGCTCACATTCAACCACGTCAACTGCGCCGACGGTTATTTTTTTTATTTGTTCAAGTGTCAGCTTCATAGTCAATCCCCCGTCTTATATGTATTTTTTTATTTCGTCAAAAAGTGATTGTGCGTATATTTTCATCGCATTATCTCTCGGGTGAAGTCCGTCGTTGTAAAGTGAGGGATCGTGCGGCATAAAGTTCCAGCCGTTTAACAGAGTCACATTTTTAAGCCCTTCACAGCTCGCCTTTATCACAACGTGAACGTCGCTCGCAGGTCCGTCAAACTTCGGTGCACCGAAGTTTTTCGCGCGCCATATCGGCGAGATGACGAATATCTTTGCATCGGGATACTTTTCCGATATACGGGTGAGAAAATCGCGGCTGCGGCGCGCCACCGTTTCGCGGCTGTGTGTCCACCAATCGTTCGTGCCGTATGCAACTGTGACGATATCGGGCTTTATCTGTTCCTCGTGCACAAGCAGCTCGGGGAAAAATCTGTCGCCCGAAACCGCCTTGTTATATGCGTCCGCATCGAGCATCTTCGCAGCAAGCGCGACGTACGAGTTAGACGGCAGCTGTGCGCTGATTCCGTGAGTTATCGAGTCGCCGTAGCTTATCATAGTTTTAGAGCGCTTCACGGGCGTGAGCGTCGCGCCGTCGTCAAGCGTTACGTCAGACAGCGACACCGACTTCTGCCACGGAAGATACAGGTCGACTGTGTTCACTCCCTCGGGAAGCGTCACACAAGCGTCTGCACCGACCTGCTGCAGGTCAAGCGCAAAAAAGTCCGCGTGCTCGCCGTTCACGTGCACCTCAACGAATGCAATTCCGAGGGTGAAATCGTTAGTGTGGCTGTATTTGAACGAAAGGCTGTTTGAATCCGTTTCAAAGGACAAGCGTATTCCTGCAGACGTGAGCGCGCGCTTGAGAAACTCCTCGCTGCGGTATTCAGCGTAGCAGCGGTACTGCTCCTCGGTGAAACGGTCGAACACGAACTCGCCGTCCATTTCACGAACGTTTACCGCACCAACCGTAATATCTTTGATTTTCTGTAAATCAAGCTTCATTTTCCGTTCTCCTTGTCTGGTTTGAATATTTCCTTAAAATCCGTCGCGGCAAACACTCCGCACACGACTACAACCGCCGCGCACAACACAGTCTGCACGTTAAGAATACTTAAATCGCGTGAAATAATGACCGTAAGCACCATAGCCCACGCGGTATATGTAATGTTAAGTCCCATAGCCTTGGACACGCCTATCGTACCGATTGCCTTGTAGTAGAATAGGTACGACACCGTTGCACAAAGCGCCGCGAGTGCGATTATAAGAAGCACCTTGCCGTTTGAGGGTGTAAAAAGTCCTGCGGTAAATTTAATTCCGCCGAGCAGAGGGATTACGATAAGTCCGTAAATCAGCGCGGACGTTGTCTGCCTTATCTGAAGCGCGTATTCGGTTTTGACGGTGGAATCCTTAAGGCATTTTGATAAGATAACGCCCTCAATTCCCCAACCGAGCGCGCACATAAGCACACCGCAAAGTCCAAGCCAGAAGTTGCTTATCGAAATCTCGGGCGAATAGGACAGTCCAAATACGCCAAGAAGCGTACACAAAAGAAAAATCCACTGATACCAACGTATCTTTTCTTTAAGAAAAATAAATGCGAGCACGCTTCCGATTGCGGGATATATCGCGCTTGCGACCGCGCCTATCGACGCGCCCATATAGTTTACGGCGAGCACGTAGCCCGTCATACCGACAGGTCCGCCGACAGACGAAGCTATCACAAGCCATTTAAAGCTTTTGGTTCTGAATATTTTAAGTACGTCGCCAAGACTGCGTCTTACACCGTTTACGATAAGCATATACACGGCTGACACGGCGTCGTGCAAAAACGTGCTGACGAACGGTGCTAAAATGAGTCCCTGCTCGGTAGAGATAAACGGTGTCATCGAAAGCGCGATACCGAGTATAACTGTTTCAAGCGCCCACATGACGCCGGCAAGTATTCCGGACAGCACGCTTATTCCTCCGAAACAAACGCACAAAGGTGCGATACGTCGGGGAGCACCTTATCCGCAAACTCGGCAAGACGGCTTCGGTTTTCTTCATTGGCTCCGACAGCCACGGATAAAATACCGGCATTTCTCGCAAAACGCACGTCCGTCATCGTGTCGCCGACCATTATAACCTCGTCTTTGCCAGCACCGGTGTATTCAATAAAATCAAGTGCCGCTTCGGGTGCGGGCTTAATGGGCGTTTTGCCGTCGTCGGTGTAAAGCTTGTCGAAAAGCTCGGTGATACCAAGCTTATCAAGGCAATACCGTGTAATTTCCGTGTTGTCGGTGGTAACGACAGCAAGCGTTATTCCCTTTTCCTTGAGAGCGGTAAGAACCGCATTTATATTCTCGCAGGTCGGCTTGACGGTTCCTTTTACAGCGCTCTTATTGTACGCGTCGAGCACAGTCTTACACACCTCGTCGTGACCGAGCGCACAGCCGTACTTTTCGAGCACAGAGTTAAATGCGAGCGCAATCTCCTCGTACGTCCCGCCGCAAAGAAGTCCTCCAATATCGGACACGCCGCCTTTTACGCCGATAGACGCAAGCATTTCGTCCATAGGCACGTCGCCGCGGCCTACACAGTCAAGTAAAATGCGTACAGCGCTTTCGGAAACGCTTATCCAGAAGGCATCGAAATCAATGAGTGTGCCGTCTTTATCAAATATAATCGCTTTAATCATCGTGCTTCTCCTAAAATCTAATCTGTGCAATATGCGGTCTGTGATCGGACGCCACAATATCAGGGATGTCCGCTGAAATAACCTCAATGTCCTTTGAAACGAAAATGTAGTCGATCTTTCTGTCGGGATTATCCGACGGATAGCTTAATTTTTCACCGTCGAAAAGCTTTGCCGTATCCTTCATCCTCGCGCGTATGGGTGCAAGCACGTCATTGTCGGGCGTTACGTTGAAGTCACCCATAAGGATGCACTTCTCCGCTTCTAAATTCTCGACTACCGTACGAACGGCATTCTCTGCCTCATCCGCATTAAGTCCGAAGTGTGTAACCAAAACCGTAACGGAGTTTTCGAGCTTTGCCTTAAGTAAGCATCTCGTTTCGTAGTAGCCCGTACCCGTTTTCTCGGTAGGATCGGGGATCATAACGGTCTTTGCATACTCAATTTTATGTTTTGAAAGAAGTCCGTTGCCGTACGGATTCTGTCCGTCATCGCCGATTGCCTTCGCAAAATAGTAATTCTTCAATCCCGTAAGGCGCGAGAGTATGCCGACCTGATCGTCGTGATCGGGCGCGGTACCCTTGCCGCGCATCTCGTTTAGCGCAACTATATCGGGATCAAAGCGCTTCACCGTTTCTGCCATAATTTCGAAATCGATGCGCTGCTCGGTATAGTTTTTACAGTGCTGCGTATTGAACGTCATTATATTCATTTTGAACGCACCTCCGCGCATCAAATATATCTAAAAATATTATACCACACATTTGACGTTCTGCCAACCCCAAACGAAGAAAAAATAGAATTTTAAAGCATATTTTACGCAAAAAACGGGGCTGTAAAGCCCCGCTTTTCAGTTTGCTATTCCCTGCTGCTCAATTACGGACTGCGCCATCTTGCGCTGTGCCATAACAAGCTTATAATATATGCCCTTATTTTCGAGAAGCTCGGTGTGCGTACCGAACTCCGCAACGTGACCCTTGTCGAGTACAAGCAGCTTGTCTGCGTTTCGAAGCGTTGACAGTCGGTGCGCGATCGCGAACACGGTGCGTCCCTCGGTAAGCTTATTTAGCGAATCCTGAATAAGCTTTTCCGTTTCAGTATCGAGTGCGGCTGTCGCCTCGTCAAGTATAAGTATGCGCGGATTATGTATTACCGCACGTGCTATCGCTATTCTCTGACGTTCACCGCCCGAGAGGGAGTATCCCTTCTCGCCGACGAAGGTGTTATATCCCTGCGGCAGATTCACTATAAAATCGTGCGCATTAGCTATACGCGCCGCCGCAATTATCTCCTCATCGGTAGCGTGCGGCTTTGCATAGCGAATGTTGTCGCGGATCGTTCCCGAAAAGAGGAACGTTTCCTGCAAAACGACACCTATCTGTGTACGAAGTGCATTCTGGGAAATATCCTTAATATTAACGCCGTCAATCTCGATAGCGCCCTCGTTTACGTCATAGAGTCGCATAAGAAGGTTGATAAGAGTGGTCTTACCGCATCCTGAGTGACCTACGATGCCGATCATCTCGCCGGGATTTACACAAAAGGATACACCCTCAAGCACGGGATCGTAGCTTTCGTAGCCGAACGTAACGTTCTTCACATTAACCTCGCCCTCAATACGGATATCGATCGGCAGGTCGATATCCTGCACCTCCTCGCGTTCCTCGATCACCTCGAATATCTTCGAAAGGCTCGTTAAAAAGTTGGAAATATTACGCGGTATAAAGGTGATGAACATAAGCGGTGCGTAGATTATGTTAGCGTAGGAATTTATCTGGTGCAGCTCGCCGACAAGCATCTCGTCGTGAAAGAGCAGATAGTTACCGTAAAGGAGTATCAGATAGCTTCCAAGCTTAACTGCAAAGCCGAGCAGCGGGAACACCGTATCAAACACCTTCGCGTTTTTCTCGCTTTGATGCGCGCGGCGTACTATAACCGCCTTGAAGCGCGCGATCTCGCTCTCCTCACGTCCAAACGTTTTTACTACACGTATACCGCTTAAAATATCCTGCAGCAAATGGTCGCTTTTCTGTGCAATTCCCCACAGCTTTCGGTTGCGGCGCTGTACAGATTTCCAGAATTTCGCGATAAGAAATACGACAAGGGGTATCGGCACGAATATAAACATCGCCATTATCGGATTTATCGTCAGCATCAGTATAAAGCCCACGACAAGCGAGGACGCCTGAATAAAGAGGCTCGGAAGCTGATTTACTATAAAATCCTGCGCCACGTTTACGTCGTTGTTGATGCGTCCCATCATATCGCCCGTTGATTTTTGCTGAACGGACGACAAAGAGAGGGACTGTATCTTCTCGTAAAGGACCGTACGCATCATAAGCACAAAACGGTTGCCGGCCACCGCCGAGAGTCGGCTTTGAACGACCGTCAGCGCACGGTTGCACACCTCAAGCGACACTATAGCAACAACGATCAGCACGAACTGTGTCATCATTTTAGACTGTCCGTGATTTGCCTCGTTCAGTATGTAATTATTAAGTGCTATCTTCTGAATGTGAGGTACGACAAACTGGAATATTACGTTAAACACCGCGACGATAAACGGGAAGCACATCATAAGGCGCAGTCCCTTTGTCATCGCGAATATTTTTTTGTATATATCCATTACGTCAAGGCAGTACGGGCACACGTTTGTGCCTTTTATGAAAGGTCGGTTACACTTCGGACAAAAGCGCTCCCTCTCCGAATTGGTGATAGGCTCGCTCTTTGCGGTGTCCCGCGCGAGTATTTCGCACGCCTTTACAATTACCGTATAGCGCGGCAGATGACGGCCCGACACAAACTGACAGATAACCTCTGTGCCCTTGCCGAAATCGGCCAAGAACGCACAGCTTCCGTACATTACCTCTGTGCGAAAATCCTTTGCGCCTGAGATGCGGTACTCACAAAGAAGCGCATCGCCGAGTATTTTGTATATTTTTTCGTTAGTTATAGCGATAAAGCCCGACACAAACTTGTCCTCAAGAATATTGAAAGGTACGCAGTACATAAGCTTTTCGCCGTCCCTGATTGCCGTGTCAAGCACCTGTCTTTCCGCCTTCGGCAGATCGAACATAAGTCGCATAAACTCACTCCTTCCGCTTTAGAGGTAGATGTCGAGCTTCTTGTAGCTTACCTTATCGAGCGCCTTCACGTCGCGTATCGCGAACACGTTTCCGTCAACGTCGTTCATGAAAACGCGTCCGTCCTCAAGTGCACGGATATTGGAAAACGGATTGTTCATAACGAAATTTACGTGTCCCGCGGTGGTTTCGGCTTCCCAGTAAAGATATCCGAACTTGTCCTTTACCGAGATAAGCTTCACTATCTCGGGAGTAAAATATCTGCGCTCAAGCTCTTTTTCTATAAGATCCTGAGTTTCTGCGTCGAAATCGGTGATATAGCGTATCATACCGATTTCCTTACCGCGTCCACCCTTACGCGTGTCCGGCTCACGCACGGACAGGAACTCGTTTGGGCTCGTTACGGGAAACGAGCGAAGTATAACGACACGCTCAAAGCTTTCCGGCTCGCCGTCAGCGTTTGTAATATCGAGCGAAACAAGTCCGCCGCCCGATTGAAAAAAGCGTGCGTTCTCGGGTGTGAGGTCAATGGAAACGCGCTGATTTTCAAGTATGAGATCACCGTCGTCACCGTCGCCGAGGATATCGTTCTTCGGCTTTGTGTTTACCTTTTGTTCGGTCTTCTTTTCCTCTGCCATTTTCAGTCCTCCTTTTTGGGTAGGTCTATTTTACATTCCGGCAATTATCTTTTTGTTTGCTTCATTCTGAAGCATGTAGAGCTTATGGAAGGTTCCCTTCTTTTCGAGAAGCTCGGCGTGAGTTCCCTCCTCGGTTATCTCGCCGTTTTCGATAACGAAAAGCTTATTACAGTCCTTGAGAGTAGACAGACGGTGCGCGATGGTGATAGTCGTACGTCCCGCGCTTACCGTTGTAAGCGCGTCCTGAATAAGACGCTCCGTTTCGGTATCCATAGCCGCTGTCGCCTCGTCGAGTATGAGTATCGAGGGCGAGAGAAGGAGCGCTCTTGCAATCGAGATGCGTTGCTTTTCGCCTCCCGAAAGCGTACGCGATCCGGCACCGATAACCGTTTCATAGCCCTCGGGCATTTTAAGAATAAAATCGTGCGCGTTTGCCGCCTTAGCAGCCGCGATGACCTCATCCATAGTGGCATCCGGTCTTGCATAACGGATATTTTCCGCAACAGTTCCGCGGAAAAGGAATATCTCCTGTGAAACTATAGAAATGTTCGTACGAAGCGATTTTGTTGCGATATCCTTTACGTTGTAGCCGTCGATCTTTATAGTTCCGCTTATGGTATCGTAAAGGCGGCAGATAAGATTTGCTATCGTTGACTTGCCGCTTCCCGTGTGACCTACAAGACCTATATGATCGCCAGCATTTATTTTGAGCGACATATTCTTGAGTATCGGACGGTTTGGCGCATAGTGGAAGCACACGTTATCAAACTCAATGTCGCCGCGAAGCGTGTCAAGGCTTACCGCGTCCTTCGCATCGGAAATTTCGGGCACAGCATCGAGTATCTCAAACATACGCTGTGCACAGTTTATCGTATCCGTCACCATATCGACGAACACAGCAAAAAAGTTAAGCGGCGCGAAGATCATACCGAGGTATCCGATATACGTTGCAAATTCACCGTAGGTCATCTGCATGTTCATTACCTCGATGCCGCCGAATCCCCATATTGCCTGGCTCGAAAACGCGATAAGCAATCCGACTATCGGGAACATCGTAATGGTAACAAGATTTACCTTGAGGCTTGCCTTCATATACCGTGAGGCATACTTGTGAAATCTTGCGCTCTCCTCCGCTTCCTTGGAAAACGCCTTTACCACGCGGATACCCGTCAGCGCATCGCCGAGAACGGCGTTAAGGCTCGACGAGCGTCTCCAGCGCACCGTGTACGCACGGTCCAATTTGGGGATCATTACTCTGAATATCGCAATAATTATCGGTACGGGAACGAATACGATGAGCGTAAGCTTCCAATTGAGTATGAACAGGAAAATTCCGATACCGATAAAATTCAGAACGTTTATAACAAAATTGGGTACGCCGTCAATAAAGAATGTGCGTATTCTGTCCGCATCGTAGTTTACACGGGTAATAAGGCGACCCGTTTGGTTATTGTTGAAGAAAGAAAGCGACAGACTCTGAAGCGCGCTGAAAATATCAAGCTTCATATTGAGAGTAACCCGGTTTGACATTTTAGCGTTTGCACGGTGCTGTATAATGGACACGCCCAGCGACAAAAGCGCTATGGCAAAGATAACACCGATCATGATAAGCAGCCATCGCTCGCTGTGAAGCGTACCCACCGCCTTACCGGCTATAGTACCCGGCTCGCTTATGACCTGGTCGTATAAGATCCGATTTGATATGATGGGATTTATAAGCTGTATGATTGAGGTCGCGAGCATACAGAGAATAACCGTGACAAGCTGAAGCTTGAAGGGTTTAAAATATCCGAGCACGCGCACGATAACTGCATTCTTGTTGGTACAGTGCGAGCAAGTCTTTCGCTCCTGATCGTC
This sequence comes from Candidatus Flemingiibacterium sp., assembly GCA_045634005.1. Lineage (GTDB taxonomy): Bacteria > Bacillota > Clostridia > Oscillospirales > CAG-272 > Flemingiibacterium. The sequence goes on from JAZQZL010000030.1 coordinate 15,210, forward strand.
GTAAACCTTGCCGCACTTTGGGCATTTTGCGCTGAACTGATCAAATATGGGATCGTCGAAGGCTACATCCTCGCCTCTCGATAGGCGATTTAAAAGATCAATGAACGCAAAAAGCTTACGTTTTTTCGCGTTTGTACAGTACGCGATGACAATAGTTGTGGCGTCGCGCTCGCGCTCTTTACGAATGCGGCGCTTTTCTTTCTCATCACATTCGTCGAGCGGCTCATCAATATCGTAAGGATACTGCTTTGCGAGCAATCGGTTGCCCGAAACGAAATTGTCAACGTACGCGCCGTCGATACGCTTCATATCAAGCTCTTTGAACGTCGCATCGACAAACAAGTCGGGAACAAACAGCTCGTCGCACGCCTCTGTGTGCCCTCCACGTTTGCACTTTTTGCTCTTTTGGGCAGCCGCACGGGCGCGTTTTCGCTTTTCCTCCGTTTTCGCGTCAGAGCTTACCGACAGAAGGTAAAGCTTCTTGTCAGCAGCAGAAAACGCCAGAACAGTTTCGCCAAAGCGTCCCTCGTGGTCAAGGTCGAGGCAAAGCACCGTATCAAAGCGCTCTGTGTCGACTCCACGGTCACTAAAACCGATCTGTGCCTCTTTTGTAAGCTTATCAAGTGGCAGCATAAAGGTGTACGATCGGACGTATGACGTCTGATCTCTCCTTTCGATTTTTTAGCACATCACCGTATTTTTTCAAAAAAAGCATTGATAAATTAAGCGAGATATGCTATCATAAATATACCATAATCCAACGAAATTTCAAGTGACTTTAGGAAATTTTTTCAATTTTGTCGATACAACCAAAAATAGCGGTACAATTTGGTTAATTTGCCCCATCAAAATATCGTTTCTGAAAGGAAAAAACAATGCTCGGCATATTCAAGAAGCTATTCAAACCGAAAAAAGAGGACTCCGTTGCGTTCCGCATCGAAATGGCAAAGCATCTCGCAGGACGCGCGATAAAATACTGCTCCGAGCGTGACCCCGAAACGGGCACGGATCTCGTTATCGGCAAGTCTGGCTCGATGTCCATAAAGGACGACGAGTTCATCGTTTTATCAAGCGCGGATATCGTATTTCGCTGCAAGGTTACCGAGCTTCGCGCGTGGGAGCTCATGAGTAACGACGGCGCCATGCTCACCGCGCCCGATCTGACAAGAGGCGGCGAGGAGCGCACGATAATCGTTTATTACACCTACTACCTCAAATAAAGGTACGTTCTAACAGATTATCGTGCGAAGCAATATTGTGCAAAAACACCGCAACAATGTGCAATTTTTTTTGCGTAAACCCGTTGATTTAACCTCGCCGATACTGTATCATTGAATTGTACGTTACATACTTCAATGAAAGGCGCCTTCGCAAATTCGAGGGCACAGGTTAAACACAATATGGCTGAAAATAAGATAATACGCGTTGGAATCATCGGCTGCGGCGGCATTGCAAACGGAAAGCATATGCCTGCTCTCGCAGGTATCGAGGGCGTCCAAATGGTTGCATTCTGCGACGTCGTTTTCGAGCGCGCAGAAGATGCAGCGAAGAAGTTCGGTACTCCCGATGCAAAGGTATATACTGACTATAAAGAGCTTCTGGAGGACGAAACCATCGATACGGTTCACGTATGCACTCCCAACAGAAGCCACAGCTTCATCACCGTTGACGCGCTCGAGGCCGGCAAGCACGTAATGTGCGAAAAGCCTATGGCCATAAACTCCGCAGAGGCGCAGAAGATGCTCGACGCGGCAAAGCGCACCGGCAAAAAGCTCTCTATCGGCTACCAGAACAGAAACACTCCCGAAGCACAGTTTTTAAAGGCAGAGGCCCAAAAGGGCACGTTCGGCGATATCTACTACGCAAAGGCAACGGCACTTCGTCGCCGCGCAGTTCCTACCTGGGGTGTATTTCTCAACGAAGAGGAGCAAGGCGGCGGTCCGCTCATTGATATAGGTACGCACGCGCTTGACCTTACCCTTTGGATAATGGACAACTATAAGCCTAAGTACTGTGTAGGTACGGCTTATCACAAGCTTAACAAGGATACCAATACCGGTAACGCCTGGGGCGACTGGGATCCCGACAAGTTCACCGTCGAGGACTCCGCATTCGGCTTCATAGTAATGGAAAACGGCGCTACCATCGTGGTTGAATCCGCGTGGGCGCTCAACACGCTCGACGTACGCGAGGCAAAGACAACGCTTTGCGGTACGCTCGCAGGCGGCGATATGGACAACGGCGTTCAGGTAAACTCCATCATCAATGGCAGACAGTGCGTTACCACTGCTAACCTTCAGGCAGGCGGCGTTGCATTCAACGAGGGCAAGAAGAATCTCGGCAACGCTGATCTCGAGGCCCGCAGATGGATCGACGCCATCAGAAACGATACCGAGCCGTACGTTCTTCCAGAACAGGCACTCACCGTTACCCGCATTCTCGAGGGTATCTACGAGTCCGCAAGAACGGGCACCGTATACAATTTCTGATAAGGGGAGGATACTGTTATGAAGCTTGGCGTACTTGCAAACTGCTACGGCAAATTAACGCTTGATGAGGCACTCGCTAAATTCGCCGCTCTCGGCATCGAAGCCGTTGAGATCGGCGCCGGCGGATACCCGAAAAAGGCGCACTGCGATCCCGCTGTTCTTCTGAACAACGAGGATGAATATAATAAATTTATGGCAACCTTCAAAAAGTACGGCATCGAGCCCTGCGCTCTCGCGGCACACGGTAATCCCGTACATCCCAATAAGACTATCGCGGCTGAATTCGAGTCAGATTTCAGAAACGCGGTCCTGCTTGCCGAAAAAATGGGACTTGACACCGTTATCACCTTCTCAGGCTGTCCCGGAGATCACGACGGCGCAAAGCTTCCCAACTGGGTAACGTGTGCTTGGCCGAACGATTTCGGTGAGGTGCTTGAATATCAGTGGAATGAGGTGCTCATTCCCTATTGGAAAGAGGAAGTAAAATTCGCAAACGCTCACGGCGTTACGAAAATAGCGCTCGAAATGCACCCCGGATTTTGCGTTTACAATCCTGCAACGCTTCTGCGTCTACGCGAGGCTGTCGGCCCGACCATCGGCGCGAACTTCGATCCCTCGCATCTTTTCTGGCAGGGCATCGATCCTATCGCGGCTATTCGCGAGCTTCGCGGCGCTATCTACCACGTTCACGCGAAGGATACCAAGATTGATGACATCAACACCGCACGAAACGGCGTTCTTGACACCAAGAGCTTCAAGGACGAGCCTAACCGTGCATGGATCTTCCGCTCTATCGGCTTCGGGCACGATCTCGGCACGTGGAAGGCTATCTGCTCCGAGCTCCGCCTTGCAGGCTACGACAAGGTTATGTCCATCGAGCACGAGGACAGCCTTATGAGCATCGACGAGGGTCTTGCAAAGGCTGTTGAGGCGCTCAGTCAGTGCATCATAAGAGAGCCAATGCCGCGTACTATTTCGTGGGCATAAGCATAAAACACAAAACATAAAGAAAAGAGCCCTCAAGGCAGGGCTCTTCTCTGTTTAATTTTAAAGGAGATACAAATATGGCACAGGTCGATCTGCTCGATATGCACAAATACTTTATACTTCAGCATCTTAAGGAGGGTGACGTAGCCGTTGACTATACTATGGGCAACGGACACGACACGGAGTTTCTCTCCAAAACGGTAGGCGAGAACGGAAAGGTATACGCGTTCGATATACAAGAGGCAGCCGTTGAGTCGACGAGAAAAAATCTCGCGGCGGCAAACTGTCCCGAGAATTACACGCTCATCTGCAAATCCCATCATCTTGTGAAGGATTACGTTAAGGAAAAGGTCAAAGCCGGTATGTTCAATCTCGGCTATCTGCCAGGAAGCGACAAGTCGATAACCACCATGCGCGACACTACCTTGGCGGCTATCGACGCGGCTATTGAGCTTATGGACGAGGACGCTATCATTTTGATCGCCGTTTATCCCGGTCACGCCGAGGGCGACATCGAGGGGCAGCTTGTCGGCGAAAAGCTCTCGAAACTCAATAGAAAGCAGTACACCGTCGCGTGCTTTAAAATGATGAACTCCCCCACAAGCCCGTTCTTCTATATCATCGAGGGAAGATAATTACGTAAAATTTTTGGCTTTTCCCTTGCTTTTGTGAAATAATTATAAACATTTTGAAAAAATATTTGTAAAATCGCGAATTATGTGATATACTATATATGTTTATGTTTTAATTCACAAAATGAAGGGAGGCGACACCGATGGGACACCGTTTTTTTAGTGAAGGACGCAGATTTGCGGACCAATCCGAGCGTTCTTTTGCCGAATCCGTGCTTGGCGCACAGTACACCGTTCGCGTTTATGCGCGTCACGAAAACGTATTTCGCGGAACGGCTACGATAACGAGCAAGGGTGTATCAAGCGTACATACCGCGTACATTATATGCGGTGAACAAACCACGGCTCCGCGCATATCGGGAACGGTTGTCGGTATACTTATCGACAGGGACAGCGGCATCGTATCGGTGGTGCTTTCCGATAAGGATAAATTTCTCTATCAGCACGAGATTGCCGAGGCAGTCGATTACTGGGAGGGCGAAAAGCGCAACAAGATATACTGTCTGCGCGAGAAATCCTGCGGCGCAGTCGTATTCACCGAGGAAGGCGGCGAGCGCAAATACCTTATTATTCGTATGAATCTCGGTCACTGCGGACTTCCCAAGGGACACACGGAAAAGTACGAAAACGAGGTTGAAACGGCGATCCGCGAGGTGCTTGAGGAAACGGGCGTAAATATAACGCTTGTCGAAGGCTTCAGAAAATCCGTTGAATATTCCCTTTCCGCACGTACCAAAAAGGAATCCGTATATTTTCTCGGACGCTTCGATGGCGACGAAATAAAGATACAGCCTTCTGAAGTCAGCTCGTACCGCCTTTGCAGCTATGAGCACGCACGCAAGATCATAACGTACGAAAATGACCGCACTATACTCGATGCGGCAGAAGAACTCTTAAACGGTAAAGCACAGTAACAAAGGCGCCACGGTCAAGCCGTGGCGCTTCTTTTATGCTTTTATAATGCCTTGTATTTTTCCGCCTGCTCTGCAATAAGTGCCGCATCGTCGAAATAGTTGATCTTCATCGCCGACTTTACCTCGTCGAGAGTAGCCGCAGCCGCCTCGCGTGCGACCTCGCTTCCCTTCTTGAGAATTTCGTAAACGCCTGCAATGTCCTTCTGATACTCCGCACGCTTCTGTCTGATAGGCTCGAGCGTGGTTTCGAGCACCGAGAGGAGGAATTTCTTAACCTTCACGTCGCCAAGACCGCCGCGCTGATAGTGCGCCTTTAATTCGTCGAGATTCGCGTAATCGGGTAAGAATTCAGCGAAATGCTCATCGCGTGCGAAAGCGTCGAGATAGGTGAATACGGTGTTGCCCTCGATCTTACCGGGGTCGGTGATCTTGATGTGATCGGGGTCGGTAAACATACTCATAACCTTGGTCTTAAGGTCAGCGGAATTTTCGGAGAGATATATGCAATTTCCGAGCGACTTCGACATCTTTGCGTTGCCGTCAGTGCCGGGAAGTCTGCGGCAAGCAGCATCTGTGGGAAGCAGCGCGTCCGGCTCAACAAGTACTTCGCCGTAAACGTCGTTGAACTTGCGAACGATCTCGCGCGTCTGCTCAATCATCGGAAGCTGGTCCTCGCCTACGGGAACGGTGGTAGCCTTGAATGCAGTTATATCCGCCGCCTGACTTATCGGATATGTGAAAAATCCAACCGGAATGCTCGTTTCGAAGTTGCGCATCTGGATCTCCGCCTTAACGGTGGGATTACGCTGGAGGCGCGAAACGGTAACGAGATTCATATAGTAGAACGACAGCTCGCAAAGCTCGGGGATCTGCGACTGAATGAAAAGCGTGGATTTGGTGGGATCGAGTCCGCAGGAAAGATAGTCGAGCGCAACCTCGATAATGTTCTGACGAACCTTTTCGGGGTTATCAGCGTTATCCGTGAGCGCCTGCGCATCGGCGATCATTATATAAGTTTTATCGAAAAGACCGCTGTTCTGAAGCTCCACGCGACGGCGAAGAGAGCCGACGTAGTGACCGATGTGGAGCTTACCCGTAGGGCGGTCGCCCGTAAGTATAATTTTGGACATTGTATGTCTCCTTTTATTATGGTAATATATAGATTATACCACGATAACACGGCGATGTCAAGTGTGTTTTTAAGTGCGGGAGCAACAAAAGGGCAGAAGCAAATGCTTCTGCTCTTTTGTGTTACTTATTCGTCAGCTTCAGTATCATATCGTGCTTGAGTCTGTTCGTATTGATGCGCTTGACCTGGCAGATTGGGTGTCTATCCTCCGACACGCTCCATGTGCGGTCATACTCGGGTATGGGGCTTGGGATCATCCTTGCCTCCATAGAATCGATCTCCCCGTTGAGCAGCCACGCAATAGCCGTGACGTCCCACATAACCTTTGAAGCGTGCTCGTTAAAGCCCATTTTATCCATATGCTTCAGCGTGATATCGAGAAAATACTCGCAAACGTCATTGCCCGTCAGCCACGCGCGAAGCTCGGGACGCGAGAATTTAAACACGTCAATGACACCGCCCGCAGGCAAATGGCAAAGCCGCGCGCCGCAGCCGAATATTATACGCCCTGCAGCAATATCCTGAAAGAGATTAAACTCCTCGTTGTGACCGTAGTCGAGCGCGTGTCCCGCGAGCCAAACGACAACGATCCTGTCCTTGATCTCGGGCTTTATCAAAAGCGCCGATGCAACGTTGGTGATCGCGCCTATCGATACGACGAACAGAGGCTCCTCGGGCGTATGCTTCATCGCTCTGTCTATCAAATCAAGTGCCGCCTCGGATACGCGCGGCTCCGTTTCGGACGCAAGATAATCGGTAGAGCCGCGAAAAACGGGAACGTCCTCGCGATCGATCCTTTGTAATATATCCTTTATGGCAACGTAGCTTTTTTCCATACCCTCCTCGGGGGATTTAACCTTACCGTTGAGAAACGGCGCGGCGTATATTGCCCGGGCGTTTAATTTATCGGACGATTTCAACATATATACGATAGCGACTAAATCGTCGACCTCGTTAAATGCGTCCGTGTCAAGCACTACGTCCGCATTCGTTTTGGGCAAATAGTTTTCTATCATAAGCGTATCCTTTCGCGAGCTATATACACCGCGATTATACCACACAGCACCGCGAATGTCAAGTGGTAAAGGCAATACGCTACACAAAAAAGCAGCGACGCTTTTTGGCCGCTGCTTTCTTTAAGTTAATTCAGATCAAAATACCTTCAGCGCAATGAGCACCTGAAGCACAACGAACGCCGCGTATATAACGAGAAGCGTTACACCCTGCCAGCGACGAAGCTTACCCTTGAATACCGTGGGAAGCGTCATAAGTGCCATTACAGCCACCATAAGAGGAAGCTCAACAAGCTTTGATGTGTTGTATCCGAACATCGTGCTTCCTGCGGGTACCGCGAACGGCGAGAGCGTTACAGCAGCGCCGGATACGAGAACGAGATTGAATATGTTCGCGCCGATGATGTTACCGAGCGAAAGTGCACCGTGTCCCTTGAGAAGTGCGGTAACAGCAGTAACAAGCTCGGGAAGCGAGGTGCAGAGTGCAACGATGGTAACGCCAACGACCTCGGTAGGAATACCCGCCATAGTAGCAAGAGAAACAGAGGAGCCCTCGAGCATATCCGCGCCAACAGCGATAAGAGCGGCGCTAAGTACAAGCACGATAAGATTCTTAATGAAGGGCGAGCTCTTCTGGTCGTCCTCTTCGGTTTCCTCGCCCTTATCGGGATTTTTGAGACCCTTTATGAACGTCATCGTCATATAGATAGCGAAAACAACGAGCATAACGATACCGAGCCATCTGTCAAACGTACCGAATACGTACGCGGCAACGAGATATATAGCAGCCGAGATAAAGAAGAAAATAATCGGTGTAACGATTGCTTTACGGTTAACGGGAGCGGGACGGATAGCAATAGTCAGCGCTGCGATAAGTGCAGTGTTACATATGATCGAGCCGATCGCGTTTCCGTATGCGATAGCGCCGTTATTATTCAGTGCGGCGGTGACCGATACCATTACCTCGGGAAGCGTTGTTCCGATGGAAACGATGGTAGCACCGATAACGATTTCGGGGACACGGAAGCGCTTGGCAATACCGACTGCAGAGTCAACGAACCAGTCGCCGCCCTTGATGAGCATTAAAACGCCTACTGCAAAAAGCGCGAGCGATCCGATAAGAGTATCGGTAAGACCGTTGTACCAGGTTAAAAGCTGTGTGAGCATAAATTTTGATCTCCTTGAATTTAAGGTTTTGATGTAAAATGTGTTTGCCGTTCTTTTCATTGTGAGAAACGGGACTTGCTCGCCTGCGGGCGAAGCGGTGCCGCGGGAAAACAGTCCACCTGACTGTTTTCTTACACGCGGCCTTCAAGTCCCGCTCATATCTTGAAAAGAAAAAATCAGCATCGGGCGAGCCCAACACTGATTTTTTGGTGCGAGAAACGGGACTTGAACCCGTACGGTGTGAACCACACGCCCCTCAAACGTGCGCGTCTGCCAGTTCCGCCACTCTCGCGTATTGCTGAGCTCTTGCCCTGCAACGTGATATATTATAGCACAACCCAAATCGTTTGTCAATACCTTTTTTCAAAAATATCAAAATATTTTTTCGCATTCCAAGCGTTGACATAAGGCTATACTTGCGGTATAATATTTGTAGATATATTTCAGACTAACGAGGTGAACACATGAAAGCACCTAAATCCGTATTTACCTGCACCGAGTGCGGACACACCACCACAAAATGGTACGGCAAATGCCCCGCGTGCGGAGAATGGAATACTATGGAGGAAGGCGACGCTCCCGTATACGAAGCCGCCGCTCCTGCCGCTAAAATAAAGCGAATCACTCCCGAATATGAGTCGGACGTCATCGCCTTCGACGAGCTAGAGCTTCCCTCCTTTATCCGTACGGGTACGGGTATGGGCGAGCTTGACCGCGTGCTCGGCGGCGGACTTGTGCACGGCTCCGTCGTTTTACTCGCCGGTGAGCCCGGCATCGGTAAATCGACCCTACTTCTTCAAATATCCTCTTCTCTTTGCATCGGTGACGGCACCGAGCGCAAGGTGCTCTACATTTCTGGAGAGGAATCGCAGGGACAGCTCAAGCTTCGCGCAAAGCGACTTGGTGTTTCCGGCAAAAGCCTTTACGTGCTCACCGAAACCAACGTGCGCCGCATTATGGCGCAGTGCGACAAGGTTCACCCCGACGTTATAATCGTCGACTCGATACAGACGATGTACGACGAGCGAGTTGCATCCGCCCCCGGAAGCATCGCACAGGTGCGCGAATCCGCGCTCGCGTTTATTGCCAAGGCGAAGAACGAGGGCATCTCGGTGATTATGGTCGGTCACGTTAACAAAGAGGGCGGTATCGCAGGCCCGAAGGTGCTCGAGCATATGGTGGATGCGGTGCTCTACTTCGAGGGCGAAAAGCTTCGCTCCTACCGCATTATACGCGCTATCAAGAACCGTTTCGGCTCAACTAACGAAATCGGTATGTTCGAGATGAGCGATGAGGGCCTCATAGAGGTCGACAACCCGTCCGAAGCATTGCTCGCAGGACGCCCGACGGGCGTATCGGGCAACTGTGCCGTATGCGTTATGGAGGGCACGCGTCCGATAATCGCGGAGGTTCAGGCGCTTGTAGCGCAGACCGCGTATCCGTCGCCGCGCCGCACGTCGAACGGTATCGACTACAACCGTATGTGCCTGATACTCGCGGTACTCGAAAAGCGACTCGGATACCGCTTCTCCGTAAACGACACGTACCTCAACGTAATAGGCGGTTTACACATCGACGAGCCTGCGGCTGACCTTGCCGTTGCTATGGCGCTTATCTCTTCTATAAAGGACGAACCCGTCGCAGACGACCTTATCGCTATCGGCGAGATCGGACTTGCGGGAGAATGCCGTGCCGTGCAGAATTTCGAGCAGAGAGTGTCGGAGGCGGTGCGCCTTGGATTTCGCAAGATAATCGTGCCTGCACGCAATATCGAGCAGCGCGAGCGAATCGGCAAAAAGTTAAAATACGACGGCGTTGATATAGTTCCCGTCAAGAGTATCTTCGACCGTATAAACTGGGCTGCAGAAGAAAAATAATCCCAAGGCTGTCACGCCCTGCACTGTGGCAGCCCTTTCTCTTATTGAAAAAGCCCCGTCAGGCGATTTGTGCATAAACATGGGTGATTTGTGCATTGATATATTTTCCCTCTTTAATGTAAAATTTAGTTATGAGATAATATCTTAAGGGAGATTCAGGCTATGGCTATGAAAATCGTTTCGCTTCTCAAAAATAAAAATGACGATGCAACCGCAAACCGTCCCGTCACCATCGGCTTTATCGGCGACAGCGTGACTAACGGCTGCTTTGAGGTGCTACCTTCGATCAAAGAGGACGGCACCGAGGGTATGGACGTCGTTTACGATACGGAGAACGCATATCCTGCGAAGCTTCGTAAAATACTCACAACACTCTACCCAATGGCACAGATAAACATTGTAAACGCAGGTATATCGGGCGACGATGCGCCGGGCGGACTTATGCGCGTGGATCGCGATCTGCTCGCGTTCAAGCCGGATCTTACGGTCGTGTGCTTCGGCCTTAACGACTCCTGCTATGGCGAGGATAAGCTTGAAAAGTACCGCAAAGCACTTACCGAAATCATCGAAAAGATCAAGGCTTCAGGCAGCGAGGTCATTCTTATGACACCTCAGCCGATATGCGCTCGCGTTCATACACAGCTTCGCGGTGATACGCTCCGTAAGTTCGGCGCACAGCTCACTGAGGGCTTCAAGAGCGGACTTTTCGCAAAGTATATGGACACCGCGCGCGAGGTTGCCGCAGAATGCGGAGTTACCGTCTGCGACTGCTACGCAAAGTGGATGAAGCTCTACGAGGGCGGCGTTGACATAACCGACCTTCTGTGCAACTATCTTAACCATCCTACGAGGGATATGCACTGGCTCTTTGCAACAAGCCTTGCGGACACCATTTTTGAGATGTAAAGAGGTCCCTATATGTCGAATCCGTTCACTCGAATCAATTTTATAAAAGCGCCCGTACCGTTCGATGCGAAAGCACCCGGCGATGCGCCGATGTTCCGCAGAAAATTCACGCTTAACGGGCCTATCGAGAGCGCTGTCGTACACGTTTGCGGACTCGGTTACGCCTACTACTATCTCAACGGCGAGCCGATAACGAAGGATCTCTTCACCGCTCCCGTTTCCGACTATCGCAAAACGCTCTGGTATAACACCTACGACGTTACAGACAAGCTTAAAAGCGGAGAAAACATCTTTTCCGTAATATGCGGCAACGGCTGGTATAACGAGTATTTCAGTACAACGTGGAAGCACCATCTTTCACCTTGGCGCGACAACCCCAAGTTCATCCTATCGCTTGAGGTCAACGGAAAAACCGTTCTGACAAGTGACAACACCTGGAAGTGCTCGCCGAAATCCGCGATCATCTACAACGAGCTTCGCTCGGGCGAGCATTTTGATGCACGCCTTTGGGACGACAATTGGAACACGCTCGATTTTGACGACAGCGAATGAGTAGCTGCACGCTTTGACTCCATTCCGCCTACCGGTACGTTCCGCGCGGTCGACTTTGAGCCGGTCCGCGAGGATAAGCTCTACCCCGCCAAGACCGTCACCAAAATGGGCGATGACCGCTACATATTCGACATCGGTCAGAATATTTCGGGATATATCCGTCTTAACGTAACCGGCAATGCCGGCGACGAGCTGACTATCCGCTATGCCGAAGATCTTGACCAAAACGGCGAGATGAACTATTTCAAGATGTTCAATCACTATCACGAGTCAGAGTTTGCAACCGATCGCGTAATATGCTCGGGTAAGCCGATCACGTGGTCGCCGAGATTTGCATACCACGGCTTCAGATACATCGAGATAACGGGACTTCGCGAAGCCTCGCTCGACACCGCCGTCGGTGTGTTCGTTCATCAGATGGTTGAAAAGAAGAGTAGCTTCGAATGCTCGGACGATATGCTTAACGCGCTCTTTACGGCAGGTCAGATGTCGACTCTCTCGAATATGTTCTATATGCCGACAGACTGCCCGACGCGTGAAAAAATGGGTTGGTGCAACGATGCGCAGTCCTCTGCAGAGCAGTTTTTAACTAATTTCCATTCGGTAAAATTCCTTGCGAAATACCTTCAGGACCTCTTTGACTCACAGCTTCCCGCAGGTCAGATGTCGGGCATTATCCCGACGGGCGGCTGGGGATACGACGAGTGGAACGGTCCTGTTACCGACGGTGTTTTATTCGAGATACCCTACAGACTTTACCTGCATACGGGGGATGTAAGCTATCTTGTAAGAAGCCTTCCCTACCTCGACAGATACATCGAATACTTAAAGACGCGTGAGGACGAAAACGGCGACGTCACGTTCGGACTTTCCGACTGGGTTTCGCCCGACGACAGTAGCGTTGTCGGCGCAACGTTTATAAACTCCGCATACCGCGTGAAATTCCTTCGCATAGCAGAGCTTGCCGCTTCACTTTCTGGAGTTAGCGAGAACATATACACGCCTCAGCTCAAAGCACAGATAGACGCACATAAGGCGAAGTATATGAATGCCGACGGTACCTGTAACGTGGACCGTCAGACCGCCGTTGCGATGACTATCTATCACGGCATTTACGACGATCTTGCTCCTCTCGCGGCGCAGCTTAAGCGACTCGTCGAGGAAAAGGACTTCCACCACGACTGCGGTATGGTTGGACTTCGCCACCTCTACATAGCGCTTAATAGGTGCGGACTTCACGACTACGCTTACCGCATCGTAACAGCACACGGCTTCCCGTCCTACCGCAACTGGTACGAGGACGGCATGACGACGCTTTACGAGGTGTGGAACAACTCCAACGCATCGCATAACCACCATATGTTCTCCGACTTTATGTCGTGGATGATGAAAACGATACTCGGTATCGATCTTGCCGAGCCGGGTGAAAAACACGCAACTCTCGAGCCGCACTTCTTTGACGGTCTTTCATACGCCAAGGGACACATCGATCTGCCGTACGGTAAGGTCTGCGTTGCTTGGGAAAAGGGTGAGGACACCGTCGCGCTCAACATAACGGTAGAGGGCGACACCGTAGCCGAA
>JAZQZL010000031.1:0-55341 GCA_045634005.1 Candidatus Flemingiibacterium sp.
CTTACCGTACTGCTCGATAAAGCCTTCGGGAGTGTACGGCTTTGCATAGTGCTCAAAATTATCGAACGTCCAGCATACCATCGTGGATTTCTGGGTGATGGGCTCAAGATTCCAGCGGTTTGCAACGCCGAGGTTCTTTGCGGACTCATACATTACCTCACAGCTAAAGGGATACTTTCTGAAGCCGGCACAGCAAAGCTTGACCGCCTCGTGTACCTTTGCGGCATCTGCACCGTAGTGCTTCTCGTACCACTTGTCAAGGTCAAACGTGTCGGGAGCATTCAGATAATCTGCAATGAGATCAAACGTGATGGACGGATAGCTTCCGAGCGTCCAAGTAAGGCTGAAATCGTTTACACCGATGTCGTGTACTGCCTTAGCGTGTGCAAGTTCGAGATCGAACAGAGGAAGATACGGAACGACCGCGCACTCCCAACTGTTAGACACCTGAATCTTAACCGTACACCTATGTCCGTTCTTATTAGAGATGTTGATAATACCCTTTGCCATATCGCTGGGGCCGTAGTTAGAGATGGAGTAGTCGGTAACTCCGTAGGTGCGATCGCCAACGGTGAAAGGCATACCCCATTCGCTGATACAGCCGGTCATAATTCCCGGGTCAAGCTTCGGGATGCCGTTCTTGATCTGATCGTCGGTCCAAGCCCACGTAGACGAAACGGTGACAGCCTTGCTTCCCGCGTCGCGAATAGCCTTGTTTATAATATTTACGGTGGTTACGGGACCGGTTTCAAGCGGAAGCTTCGTACAAATGGGGCAACCAACACCGATAGGCTTACCGGTAATCTTCGAGATCTGTCCCATATTGGGGCGATACATACAGTGAGTCATATTCTCACTCATCGTGGTGCAGGATGCGATACCGATGTCGGGAATCTCCGTAAAGAGGTCCTTTACCATATCGTAAAGAAGCTTTTGATTGTCCGGATGCTGCATGCAAAGCGAGATGCGTCTGCCATCCTCGCTTATCGATCCGCCAAGCTCGGGGCGTGCGTACTTTTCGAACACGTCAACCGGTACAGCGCGAAGCTCGTTGAAGTAAAGAATGATCTTAATACCGCGCTTGCCTGCACGCTCTACAAGCTCCTTCAAATTCTTGCGGCGGATCTTGTAGTCCTTGCTGTCAACGGGGTTTACCGGGAAATACGAAAGCGTAGAGAGTGCCGCGTGAATGATAAACGCGTTTACTCCGACCTTCGCATAGTCGTCGAGAAGCGCATCGGGAAGATGCGTGCGCGAATCCACCATAAACGGGTCTGCACAGGGAGTGAGATAAGGATGCACAAGGCGAATACCGTTATCGGTAGAGGTAACGTATTTCACCTCGGTATCGGTGGGATCGTTGTAGAAGTCGAACATCTTACGCTCGGAGGTGTCGAGTTTTTTAATGGTCTTTGCGATCTTTTCGGTTTCGGCAAGCTCTGCCTCGGTCAGCGGCTCGTACACGACCTTCTCGCAAACGGGCTTACCGTTACCCACCTTTACGAAGAGAAAGTCATCCTTTTCGAGAACGAAGTCAAGCTTCTCCTCGGTGTAGTCGATAAGCGTCATAAGCTGATCGTACGGGAGGAGGTACCAGTTGTTGCGGATAAGGGTGATATGACCGCGCTCGAACCATACGGGGTCAGCCGCGCCGGCACGGAGTCCAAGGCGTGCCGCCTCGCGCTCAACGTCCTCTACTGTGCACTCGAGCACCTTTGCGATGTTCTCTGCGGGGATCATACGGTAGTTTCTGAAAATTACGGTCTGCCAACGTGTGGGAAGATTGTTTCTTTCAGGTGTCCATTCGGGTTTGATTACAGGCAACATAGTATTTTCTCCTTATGTATTACATATTGTCGAGCTCACGCTCAAGTCCGTCAAGCTGTACGAGCTTTTCGATTATATCGCGCTCGGTGTAGAAGTAGTGGTTCGAGCCCTCGTAGCCAACCATAGTCGACTTTTCGCAGAGCGGTAAGAGCTCGCGGCAGAGCGCACGCTCTTCTGCAAATATCGCACGCATTTCTTCCTTCGATGCAGGGAGATTGCGCTTTGCCATAACGTACTTCGCGTGGAGAATCTCCGCCGCGAAATGGTTAGCGGCAACACGTGCATAAAGAAGCAGCTCGTCTGCAATAGCGTTGCCCTCTACGGTTGCAAGCACCTCGCAACCCTTGTTCCAATCAACGAGAATCTTCTCAAACTGATCGACGAGTACCTCATACGGATACGGCTTTGCATAATGTTCGATATCGTCAAACGTCCAGTTTACCATACAGGACTCGTTGTTGTTGGGAGTAAGACTCCAACGGTTTACAACGCCGAGCGTCTTTGCAGAGAAGTATGCGAGATCGCAGCTGAACGGATACTCCTTGTATCCCTTGCAGAAGAGCTTAACAGCATCGTGAACGGTCTTTGCATTCTCGCCGAAGTGCTTTTCGTACCACTTGTCAAGGTCGAAGTTTTCAGAATCGTCAAGGAATCCCGATGCCATATCAAACGTGATGGACGGGAAGCTTCCGAGCGTCCAGGTGAGGCTCATCGAGCGCACACCCTCGGCATACACTGCACGCAGATGCTCAAGCTCGAGATCGAAGAGCGGGAGATAAGGAAGCGCCGCAAGCTCCCAGCTACAGGCCATCTGCACCTTCATACCGCAACTGCGTCCGGTTTCCTTTGCAACTCTCGCAACCTTCTTTGCCCAATCGCTCGGACCGTAGTGCGAGATAGAGTAGTCAACAACAGACCACGGAATACCGCCGATGTTGGTCTTGACGCCCCATTCACTTGTAACGCCAACACCGACTGAGGGATCGAGCTCCTTGAAGCCCTCCTCCACCATTTCGTCGGTCCACTGCCATGTCGAGCAGCTTACCGTCGTCTTTACGCCTGCATCGCGAACAGCCTTCACGAGAAGGTTACATACGTCAACGGATGCTCTGTGAAGCGGAAGGTCTGCACATCTCGGACATTCTATGTGATTTTTGCCCTTGCGCTTGGTTGAGAGGCAGTGAGTGGGGTTTTCACCCATATTGGTCGAGCCGAGGTTGCCGATACCGGGAATCTCCATAAGGAGATCCTTAACTGCATTGTAGAACCACTGACGGTTCTCCTCGACCTGCATACAGAGCGACACGCTTCCGTCAGCGGTCACACGTCCGCCAAGCTCAGGACGTCCGTATTTTGCGAACTTGTCGCCCGGCACAGTACGGGGCTCGTTTAAGTAAAGGCTTATCGAGATACCGCGCTTACCTGCACGCTCAACGAGATCCTTAAGATTCTTATGGCGGATCTTATAGTCGCGGCTCTGATCGGGATCGTACGGGAACGGCGAAAGCGTTGCCAAAACGGCGTGAACAACGAAGCTGTTTATACCAACTCTTGCGTAGTCGTCGAGAAGCGCGTCGGGGAGATGGCTTCTCGCGTCCTCAATAAACGGATCAGCGCAAGGAGTGAGGTACGGGTGTACCGTTCTCTTGATCGGGCTGTCAACATAGTATTTAGGCTCGCAGTCCTCTTTGTTGCGGTAAATATTAAAGTAAACGCGCTCCGAGGTGTCAAGCTCGCGAATGATCTTCGCAAGGCGCTCGGTTTCGGCAAGCTGTGCCTCAGTCAGCGGCTCATATACGACCTTTTCGCAAACAGGCTTGGCACTTCCGACCTTTACTGCGAGGAAGTCCTCCTTTTCGAGTATAAACGCAAGATGATCCTCAGTATACTCGAGAAGCGTCATAAGCTGCTCATACGGAAGGAGATACCAGTTATTACGTACAACGGAAACGAAGCCCTTCTCTATCCAATCCATATTTCCCTCGCCCGGACGAAGTCCGAGTCGAGCCGCCTCACGCTCAACGACCTCGACGCCGCACTCGAGCACATTTGCAATACGCTCGGCAGGAACCATACGGTAATTTCTGAAAATTACGGTCTGCCAGCGGGTAGGCATATTATTTCTTTCAGGGGTCATTTCGGGATTAATTCTCGGTAACATAGCATATTCTCCTCAAATTTTATTACATATTTTCAAGCTCACGTTCAAGCCCGTCGAGCTGGACAAGCTTTTCAATAATATCGCGTTCGGTGTAGAAATAGTGGTTGGACGTTTCGTACGCGATCATAGTAGACTGCGGCATAAGCCCGATAAGCTCCTCGCAGAGTGCGCGCTCCTCGGCAATGATGGCACGCATTTCGTCCTTCGACTCGGGAAGTCTGCGCTTGGCGAGGGCATACTTCGTGTGTACGATGCTCGAGCGGAAGTGGTTGCCCGCAACGCGCGCGAACAGAAGCATCTCGCGTGCAACGTCGTCGTCAACGCCCTCAAGCAGCTCAATGCCCTTATCCCAATCAGCGAGAAGCTTCTCGTACTGATTCATATAAATGTCAACGGGGTACGGCTTTGCGTAGTATTCGGGATCGTCGAAGGTCCAGTTTACCATCGTGGTCTTGGTCGGGTTGGGAGTAAGGCTCCAACGGTTTGCGACACCGAGGTTGTTCGGATCGTGGTAAGCCGTGTAGGAGCTGAACGGATACTCGCGATAGCCGCGGCTGAAGAGCTTTATAGCCTCGTGAACACGCTCTGCATCCTTACCGAAGTGCTTTTCGTACCACTTGTCCATCGTGAACGTATCGGGTGCATTCAAATAGTCCGCAACCATATCGAAGGTGATGGACGGATAGCTTCCGAGAGTCCAGGTAAGGCCAAGGTCGGTTACGCCAAGCTCGTGTACCGCCTTAACGTGCTCAAACTCAAGGTCAAACAGCGGCAGATACGGTACTATCGCAAGCTCCCAGCTGCAGGACATCTGAACCTTAAGACTCGTCTTATGTCCGGTTGCAAGACCGTGCTTAACAACGCGCTTTGCCCAATCACTCGGACCGTAGTTAGCGATAGAGTAGTCGATAACCTCCCACGGAACACCGCCGATGTTGGTCTTAACGCCCCATTCACTGATAGCGCCGACACTGATCTCTGGATCAAGTTCCTTGAAGCCCTCCTCAACCATCTCGTCAGTCCACTGCCAGGTCGAGCAGTTAACGGCAGTCTTGGCACCGGCATCGCGGACAGCTTTCATAATGAGGTTGCATACGGTGGTCGAGCCTCTGTGAAGCGGAAGGTCAGCACATCGCGGACAGTTCTGATCGCCTGCGGCGCGCTTGCTCGACAGGCAGTGAGTGGCGTTCTCACCCATATTGGTGCAACCGATGCTGCCGATGTCGGGGATTTCCGTAAGGAGATCCTTTATAGCGTTGTAGAACCACTCGCGGTTTTCCTCAACCTCCATGCAAAGCGACACGCGTCCCGCGGAGTCGATGCGTCCCGCAAGCTCGGGCTTGCTGTATTTTGCAAACTTATCACCGGGCACTGCACGGGGCTCGTTAAAGTAAAGGTTAATACCGATGCCGCGCTTGCCTGCGCGCTCAACGAGATCCTTTAAATTCTTACGGCGGATCTTATAGTCACGGCTCTGATCGGGATCGTACGGGAACGGCGAAAGCGTTGCCAGAACGCCGTGGATTGTAAAGCTGTTAATGCCGTACCTCGCGTAGTCGTCGAGAATAGCATCGGGAAGATGGGTTCTCGTGTCGCTGATGAACGGATCGGCACAGGGTGTGAGATACGGATGAAGTCCGCGAGAGCCGCCCACGCTTGAGGTAACGTATCTCGGCTCGTGATCCGTCTTGTCACGGTAAATATCGAAGTAAACACGCTCCGATGTGTCGTACTTTGCGATGAGCTTCGCCACACGCTCGGTTTCAGCGATCTGCTCATCGGTAAGCGGCGAATGCGTAACGCGCTCGCACTCGGGCTTCTTTCTGTAGCCGAGCTTGTATCCAAGGAAGTCCTCCTTGTCAAGCACGAAATCGAGATGATCCTCGGTGTAGCCCGTAAGAGTCATAAGCTGGTCGTACGGAAGCAGATACCAGTTGTTTCGAATAACGGTAACGAAGCCGCGCTCCATCCACTCGGGGTTATATTCACCCGCGCGAAGTCCCATACGTTTAGCCTCGCGCTCAACGTCCTCGGCGGTGCACTCGAGCACCTTGGCGATAACGTCTGCGCTGATCATACGGTAATTTCTGAAAATTACGGTCTGCCAGCGGGTAGGCATATTATTTCTTTCAGGGGTCATTTCGGGATTAATTCTCGGTAACATTTCGGCTTCTCCTTTGTGTTACATATTGTCAAGCTCGATTTCAAGTCCGTCGAGCTGAATAAGCTTTTCGATGATATCGCGTTCGGTGTAGAAGTAGTGATTTGCGGTTTCGTAGCATGCGAGTGTCGACTGCGGCACAAGCTCTAAAAGCTCAAGGCAGAGCGCGCGGTTTTGTGCGATAAGCGTACGCATCTCGTCCTTCGACTCGGGCAATCTACGCTTTGCAAGCACGTATTTTGTATGCACAACGTCCGCCACGAAGTGATTTCTCGCAATCCTTGCGAAAAGAAGAAGCTCCTTTGCGGCGTCCGTGCTCTGCGCACCCTTTAGTATTTCAATACCCTTGTCAAATTCAGGGATAAGTCTTTCATAATGCTCGATGAACAGCTCCGGCTGATACGGTCTGGTGTAATACTCAACGTCATCGAACGTCCAGCCTACCACCGCCGAGCTTTGCTTAACGGGTTTGAGATTCCAACGGTTGACTGCACCGTGATTCTTGGCAGAGAAATAGATGACCTCTATGCTGAACGGATACTCTCTGAAGCCCTTGCAGCAATGCTTTACAGCCTCGTGTACCCTTTCGGCGTCTGCACCGTAATGCTTTTCGTACCATTTTTCAAGATCGAACGTATCGGGTGCATCGAGATACTCTGCCACCATATCGAAAGTAAGCGACGGATAGCTTCCGAGCGTCCAGGTCAGCTGATAGTTGTTCGTGTCTATTGCATTAAGCTTTCTTATATGGTCAAGCTCCATATCGAAGAGCGGAAGATACGGCACCGCCGCAAGCTCCCAGCTATTTGAAAGCTGAACCTTTGCCATCATCTCGTGAGAGCTTTCCATAGCGACCTTGGCGACCTTTTTATATCGCTCGCTGGGACCGTAATTGGAAATGGAATAGTCAATAACCTCAAACGTGCGCTCGCCAGCCTTAAACGGCATACCCCATTCACTGAAGCCTAAGATAATCATATCCTTGTCAAGCTTCGGGATACCGTTTTCTATCATCTTCTCGCTGCTCCACGCCCACATTGTACCAATCGTAGTCGCGTTGCTTCCGGCATCGCGAATAGCTTTATTGATAATATTCAGGGTGATGACCGAATTTGTTTCAACGGGAAGCTCCTTACAAACCGGGCACACGGTTCCTCTCGGATCGCCGGGAGTCGTAGGAAGGTGTGGATAGTACGTTTGGAAAATACAATGAGTCATATGCTCGCTCATTGTGGTACAGCACGCATAACCGATCTCGGGTATCTCGGCAAAAAGGTCGTAAGTGAGATCGTAGAGAAGCTTTTGGTTTTCTTCCTTCTGCATACAAAGCGCAACGAAATCTCCCGAGCCGTTCACCGATCCGCCAAGATCCGGTCTGCCATAACGCTCGAAAACCTCACGCGGAAGTGCGCGAAGCTCGTTTAAATAAAGGCATATCTTAATGCCGCGCTTGCCTGCGCGCTCTACGAGCTCCTTTAAGTTCTTGCGGCGAAGCTTGTAATCCTTACTATCATCGGGGTCTATCGGATACGGCGAAAGCGTCGACAATACGGCGTAAATGATAAACGTGTTCACGCCGACCTTTGCGTAATCGTCGAGCAGACTGTCGGGCAGATGCGTGCGGGAATCAACTAAAAACGGATCTCCGCACGGAGTGAGGTACGGATAAACCATACGAATGCCCTTATCGACGGACGTAACGTACTTCGGGTCGGTATCGGTCGTGTCGTCGTAAAAGTCGAAATATGCTCGCTCGGAGGTGTCGTACTTGGCGATCTTCTTTGCAAGCGCTACGGTTTCGGCAAGCTGTGCATCGGTAAGCGGTGAATATGTAACCCTCTCGCAGACGGGCTTTGTGAAGCCGAGCTTTGAATAAAGACCGTCCTCCTTTTCGAGTATAAAATCGAGCTTTTCCGTAGTGAAGTCAAGAAGCTCCGTTATCTGCTCGTATGGGAGTAAGTACCAGTTGTTGCGGATAAGCGTGATATGTCCGCGTCTGAACCATACGGGGTCAGCCTCACCGGCGCGCAGTCCGAGGCGTGCCGCCTCTCGCTCAACGTCCTCAACGCTGCATTCGAGAACCTTTGCGATATTCTCTGCGGGTACCATACGGTAGTTTCTGAAGATAACAGTCTGCCAACGTGTCGGAAGATTGTTTCTTTCGGGTGTCATTTCGGGATTTATTTTCGGCAGCATCGTGATTTCTCCTATATTCTCCTGAAATTACATATTGTCAAGCTCAATTTCAAGACCGTCGAGCTGAATAAGCTTTTCGATGATATCGCGTTCGGTGTAGAAGTAGTGGTTTGCGGTTTCGTACGCGTTAAGCGTCGACTGCGGCACAAGCTCTAAAAGCTCAAGGCAGAGCGCACGCTCCTCGGCGATTATACCGAGCATCTCGTCCTTTGACTCGGGAAGTCTGCGCTTTGCCATAACATACTTCGCATGTACGGCATCCGCCATAAAGTGGTTTCTTGCAATTTTGGCAAACAGCAAAAGCTCACGCGCCGCGCCCGTGCTCTGCGCGCTCTCGAGTATCCTTATGCCTGCATCGAAATCACGGAGCAGTGCCTCGTAGCGCTCGATAAATATTTCCGGCGGATACGGTTTTGCATAATGCTCAATATCGTCAAACGTCCAGCACACGATCGTGGAGCGCTGAGCGACAGGCTTTAAGTTCCAACGGTTTGCAACGCCGAGATTCTTCGCAGACTCATACATTACCTCACAGCTGAAAGGATACTTCCTAAATCCCTCACAGCAAAGCTTCACAGCCTCGTGTACCTTTTCGGCATCTATTCCATAATGCTTTTCGTACCATTTGTCAAGATCGAACGCATCGGGCTCTGACAGATACCCGTTTATCATATCGAACGTAACCGACGGATAGCTTCCAAGCGTCCACGTCAGCTGATAGTCGCGCGTGCCGATCGCGTTAAGGCGCTTTAAGTGGTCAAGCTCCATATCGAAAAGCGGCATATACGGCACAGACGATATCTCCCAGCTGTTTGACACCTGCACCTTTGCAAGCATACCGTGACCGCTTTCGTGTGCGATACGGCTTATCTTTTTGTAAAGCTCACTCGGGCCGTAATTCGAGATAGAGTAGTCGATGACCTTGAAATCGTGTCCGTTAACGGAAAGCGGAAGTCCCCATTCGCTGACCATCCAGATCATAATGCCCTCGTCAAGCTTCGGGATGCCTCGCTCAAGCTGCTCCTGTTCCCACGCCCACATCGAAGCGATGACCTTCGCATTGCTTCCGGAGTCGCGGACAGCCTTGTTTATGATGTTCATAACGAGCACGGGATTGGTTTCAAACGGAAGATGCTTGCACACGGGGCAAGCGTTTCCGCGTGGGTCACCCGGCTCACTCGGCAGGCGAAGAAGATGCGGCTGGTAAACGCAGTGCGTCATATTTTCGCTCATCGTCGTGCAGATAACGCTTCCTATCTCGGGAATTGCCGAGAAAAGGTCGTAAACGAGATCGTAAAGTAGCTTCTGAACCGCCGGCTTCTGGATGCAGAAGGAAACTTTGTCGATATTCGGCTTATACGCGCCCTCAAGCTCTGGGTGGCCGTATTTGTCGAACACCTCGCGCGACACCGCACGAAGCTCGTTTAAGTAAAGCTGTATCTTTATTCCGCGCTTGCCTGCACGCTTTATAAGCTCGCGAAGATTCTTGCGGCGAAGCTCGTAGCCTTCGCTCTCCGCGGGATTTATCGGGTAGTAGCAAAGCGTGGAAAGCGTTGCGGCAATAACGAACGTGTTAACGCCGTATTTCGCGTATTCGTCAAGCAGCTCGTCGGGAAGATGCGTGCGCGAATCGACGATGAACGGATCCGCAAACGGCGTCAGATACGGGTGCACGATGCGAAAACCGTTTGCATCGGTGGTGATATACCTCGGCTCAAAATCCGACGTATCGCTGTAAAAATCGAACATCTTGCGCTCGGACGTGTCAAGCCTTGCAATAGTCGCTGCGATCTTTTCGGTTTCTTTAATCTCTGCCTCGGTAAGCGGAGAGTACACTACTCTATCGAGCATAGGCTCCGCGTTGCCGAGCTTGCCGCGAAGATAGTCGTCCTTCTCGATAATAAAATCGAGCCTTTGCTCGGTGTAGTCAAGTAGCATCATCAGCTGATCGTACGGCAGGAGATACCAGTTATTTCTGATTATAGTGATATATCCGCGCTTCATCCATACGGGATCGGCAGCGGCGGTACGAAGTCCGAGTCTGGCAGCCTCGCGCTCGACGTCGTCCACAGTGCATTCAAGCACCATTGCGATACGCTCGGCAGGTACCATACGGTAGTTTCTGAAAATTACAGTTTGCCAACGTGTCGGAAGATTATTTCTTTCGGGTGTCATCCCGGGATCGATTTTAAGCAGCATATAATTCCCTCCCTTAAGTAATATAAATACTACTTATCTAAAGCCATTCTAACACATCGAAAACTGCTTGTCAACAGAATTTTCGCAATTTTTCATGCGCTTTAAAACATTCTTAATTTTGTCCAAATAAACGCTAATAATATCCAAATCGGGCACCGCAAAACTGCGGTGCCCGACTGTAAAAATATTATTTAAAAAGCTTCTTAATTCTCTCTGCTGCCTCACGTGTACGCTCGCGGTCACCGAATGCGGTAAGACGGAAGAATCCCTCTCCCATTTCACCGAATCCCGCACCGGGAGTACCGACTACGTTCGCCTTGGTAAGTAAGAGATCGAAGAACTCCCACGAGCCCATACCCCTCGGGCACTTGAGCCAGATATAGGGCGAGTTTACGCCACCGGTATACCAAATGCCAAGCTCGTCGAGCGCCGCAGTAATGATGCCTGCGTTTGCCTTGTAGTAAGCGAGATTTTCCGCAATCTGCGCACGTCCCTCGGGAGTGAACACAGCCGCAGCCGCACGCTGTACGGGATAGGATACGCCGTTGAACTTGGTCGTCTGACGGCGAAGCCAGAGCTTGTTAAGCGAAAGTCCGTCACAACTGAGCTCCATCGGAACGATGGTCCAGCCGCAGCGGGTACCGGTAAAGCCTGCGGTCTTGGAGAACGAGCAGAACTCGATCGCACAGTCACGTGCCCCCTCAATCTCGTAGATCGAACGAACGAGCTCCTCCGAGGAGATAAACGACTCATAAGCCGCGTCGAAGAGGATGATAGCGCCCTTCTTCTTTGCATAGTCTACCCATGCGCGCATCTGGTCGCGGTTATACGCCGCGCCGGTAGGATTATTAGGCGAACAGAGGTAGATGATGTCAGCATCAACCTTATCGTCAGGCATCGGGAGGAAGTTATTCTCCGCGCTGCCGTTCATGTAGATAATATTTCTGCCGTCCATCGTGTTGGTGTCAACGTAAACGGGATATACCGGGTCGGGAACGAGAACGGTATTGTCCTTTGCGAAGATGTCGAGGATATTACCGAGATCGCTCTTTGCGCCGTCGGAGATGAAGATCTCGTCAGCATCAAGCTCTACGCCGTCCTCTGCCTTGTAGTAGTCCTTGATAGCATCCTTTAAGAAGCCGTAGCCCTGCTCGGGACCGTAGCCCTTGAAGCTGTCCTTATTACCCATCTCGTCGGTTGCCTCGTGGAGCGCCTTAACGACAGCGTCGCAAAGCGGAAGCGTAACGTCGCCTATACCAAGACGGATAACGTCCGCGTCGGGATTTGCCGCCTTAAAGTCGGCAACCTTCTTCGCTATATCGGAAAAGAGATAGCTTTCCTTGAGCTTTTTGTAGTTTGCATTGATTTTCATTATATGATCTCCCTTTTGGAAAAATTTTACTGATCAACCCTTGACCGAGTAGTCGGTCTTGAAGCCGTGCGCACCGAAGATGCGCCACTCACCTGCACCGAGGCGCTGCATTATCGCCTTGCGCTGCACCGCGCAAAGCTTCGGATCCGTATCGACAGAAGTCATAAGAATCGGCGCGTACTGATTGTACTGTGCCTGCTTTGGAGTGAGTCCGCGCATATTTATATAGATGTCGCCCGTAAATGCGATATGGTTGTTATAATCGATAAGCACGATCTCTCCGGGAAGATGACCGCCCTTGCCCTCGTAA
Source organism: Candidatus Flemingiibacterium sp. (assembly GCA_045634005.1). Taxonomy (GTDB): domain Bacteria; phylum Bacillota; class Clostridia; order Oscillospirales; family CAG-272; genus Flemingiibacterium. Next base: position 12,227 of record JAZQZL010000031.1, read on the forward strand.
ACCTCAAAATGAAGCTCACCGAAATCGAAGACTCCGATCTGTGTAAGCGGATCGCGAAGCTCTAATCTTTCCTCCCACGGCACCGTGATCTTATCAGGACACGGCGGCTTATACGCCGTCAGTATCTTACAGATGTTTATATACGGTCTGTATAGAGGATTTTCCTCTCTGTAGCCGTTTTTGCCCTCGTATTCGTTTTTAAGGCATTCCGCGCTCTTCTTACTTGCGATTATCTCGTCGAACATCGGCAACAGTCCGCAGTGGTCAACGTCCGCGTGAGTTATGAGCACGCGCTTCCTCACCGTATCGAAGTCAGGAATCACACGCCGGAGTATCTCGGTCATCTCGTCGGCGTAGCAGGCATAGCCGCTGTCAACGACGAGCACCTCACCAAGACTGTTTATAACCATCACGTTGCTGCCGCACGGCGGCTCGATAAGGGTTATTTTCGTGTTCGGCGTTATCTCGTGCTCGCTTATTCTCGGGGAGAAATTCTCCGCCTCCGCGTCCGTCAAAAGCTCCGCAAACTTGCTGATGCTGTCGAACGTACGGTATGGCGAAAGCCCCTCCTCGTCAAGCGTCTGCATAGCGAGGTTTACATGTACCAGAAGCGCTTCTTTTTCCGTTTCGGAAAGTCTGCGTGCACTTGTAAGTCCGCGCACGTACGCGTTGTAGAAAATGGAATTGTCATACACCTTTTCAGATGTGTTGTAGTCGATGACTCTTACTGAGCAAAGCTTTTCCGCTTCCTTCAAAAATTCGTCTATCTTATCCGTATCGTCCACGTACAGTCCCATTTTAAAGAGCTGATAATCCGTTCCGTTTTCCTGGGAACTGATATACGAAATATTAAAGTTGAACTCGCTTATAAGCTTCAGAACACCTGCAACGCTTCCCGGCACGTCCCGAAGGCAAAATTCAATGAGCACGATGCTCGAGCGGCTCTGATCGTTTTGAAGATAGCCGATCTTTTTAAGCTCCTCGTCTGCCCTTGCTAGCTGATCTGCCGTTCCCTCGGCATCGATAAACAGCGTGTGGGAATCCACCGCCTTGTTGTAGCTTACTCGGGTGATGTTGACACCGAGCGCAGAAAAGCACTCGCTCGCCTTCAAGAATGCACCAATGTGGTCGGGCATAGATGTTACGTATGTTTTTTTCACCTAAATATCACCTCACGTCTGCCGTGCGGCACTTATACACCGCAGGAGTGTTAAACGCTTGTTTTTTCGATATAGTCGGCATAAAGCTCGACGCGTATCTTGTTAAGCAGTTCTGCCGCCTTACCGCCGACGGGTGTACCGTCAACGTGTGTCGCTCTCACACAGAAGTTTGAGCTCGAGGTAAAGATAACCTCGTCGGCGCCCATAAGAAACTCAAGCGAGAACGGCTCCTCGACAACCTCGATGCAAAGCTTCGCCGCTACCTTTTTTAGGTTCTTTCTCGCAATACCGGGCAGTATCAGATTATCAAGCGGCGCCGTGTATATCTTGCCGTCTTTGATGCAGTGTACGTTTGAGTGCGAGCCCTCGGTTACGCGGTTTTTGATACCGTTTGCCTCGGCACGATACTGTACGCACTCACCGGCGCCCGCCTTCTTCGCCTTCTCTGCCGCGAGAACGTTCGGAAGCAGGCAAAGCGTTTTGATGTTACACATAAAGAAGCGAATGTCCTCGTGCGAGAGCACCTTCATCTCCTTGTATACGTCTGCAAGCTTTCGGGGAGTTACGGTAACCCAGAGATTCGCCTTCGCGCCAACGGGAAACTCGTGTCCGCGCGGAACGTTCGCGCCACGCGTTATCTGCCAATAAAGAAATGACTCACCGTTTGTATCCGTCGTGTCAACCTTCGAAACAAGGTCGGAAAGAAGCGCTGCAAGCTCCGACTTCTCCATCGGAATCTCGATCTCCACCATTTTGGCGGAATTGTAGAAGCGCTCGATATGCTCGTCAAGGCAGTATATGACGCCGTTTCTAGTAGCGGTCGCCTCGTAAACTCCGTCGCCGAACCAGCAAACGCGGTCGGTCATCGGCACCTGCATATTTTCGATAAGGTCGTATTTGCCGGCATAGTAGCCGAGATTTTTAAGAAGCTCTGCCATAAAGCCCTCTCCGTTTAACCGTTTATTCCCAATCCAAACTCTTTCATAAATAGTCTGTACATTACGTCATACCCCTCATCGCTCGGGTGGAGTCCGTCACATAAAAGCGACTCAAAGTCGACACCGCGCTTTTCACAGTCCTCCAAAAAGAGCGAATACATACTGATGAATGGAAATTCGCATTCGATCGAAGCCATAGTGTAAAGATCGTTTAGATCGTTCATATGGAGTATGCGCCAAAGATCCGGACCGTCCTTTTCATTCTGCGCCGACGCGGGAATATTCACCGCCATAATGAAGTCCTTTCCCGTTGCCATGAACTTTTCGTGCAGCTTCAAAATATTGCCGTAAAACTCGTCAAGCATCTCCTTGCGGTCGCGCATCGGAGTGTCCTTTTTGTATTGATGGCGATTGTTCGTGCCGATCATGCAGAAGATTATGTCATCCTCTTCATCGACGAGTGTGTCGAAATTTTCGATAACAAATTCGATTTTCGTGCCCGTACAGCCGTTATTTGTAACCGTGCAGTTAAAATTCGACTCCACGTAGTCCTTAAATTTTTTCGCCCAGCAATATCCGTCGGGATTGCGTGAAAAGCCTGCGACTATCGGCTCACCGTTCTGCGCAAATCCCGTGCCGCCGACGCCGTGCGTGATAGAGTCGCCGATCAGTTTTACGTGAAGGGTTTTGTCCGAGGTGGCAAGTTTATTCATTATTTTCGTTACAGCCGTATTCAAGTTAAGCACCGCCTTTTAAGCCCGTATTTACAAATATAATTTATTGTAACACACTAAAGCGAGAATTTCAATATATATTTTATGAATAATAAAACTTTTTACCCAAAATAAAATGCGGTGCCGCCCGCAATCGGACAGCACCGTTTTTAATTTTGCACAAAGAACCGCGCTACATTTTCCAAGTTCCCCCGAACCGCTTATTTATCTATAACCTTTTTCAGCGTTTCGTATGTTTTTTTAGCACCGCTTACGATGTAATTGAAGTCAGAGCCGCACGTTATCATTTTAATGCCCATATCGCGGAGCATCGTGAGTGTCTTTTCATCGGTAGCCAAGGTTGCCGAGCCCACTATTTTGTTGTGCTTTGTTGCAATATCAATTGCCTTTTTAGCTAATGCAAGGTTGTTTTCTCCGAAAAATTCACCAATCTCATTTATCGAGCCCGACAAATCCGCAAGTCCTAAAATAAAGCCGTCGATGTAGGGATTATCCGCAATCTGCTCGATCTCGTCAACGAAGGTCTTGCATTCTATCTGCAAAAATCTGCACAGATCCACCGCGCCCGACTTGAAATATGCAATCTCGTCGTCAACACCGTATCTCACGGCTCTCTGCGGTCCGCATCCTCTGTTGCCGTACGGCGGATACAGGGTGTAGGAAAGAAGCTCCTCTGCTTCCTTGGCGCTGTGCACCATAGGGAATATAATTCCGTCAGGTCCCATTTCCAAAACCTTTTTGGTATACGTAAGATCATTTTGCGGCACGCGAACAATAACCTGCTTGCCGACAGACTTTGCAGCGACCAATTGTGCATAGCAAACGTCAAGCGTGATCGCCGAATGCTCCAAATCCACCCACAGATAGTCGTAATCGAAATATCCCATCATTTCCGCAACACACATTGCAGGGATATTTACAAGAGTTCCGCATATTGTTTTTCCGTTTTGAATTTTTTCTTTCAGGTTCATTTTTGCACCTCGTATATTGTGTGATACTGTCACTGTTTAAGCGTCCGTATTATAGCACATCAAGGCAAGAATTTCAATACTCTCTTTACAAAAAAGTAAAATTTTTTGTCTATCAAGAGAAAGCCGTCCGTTTTACGGACAGCCTTTCATAATTATTCATCCCAAAGCACGACTTTTCCAGCCTCGAGGGTTTTCGGCACATCTATAAGCCGCTGATTCGACGAGCCGCGGAATTTGAGCATAAGGTTTCGCTTTGAGTGCTCGTATCTGCCGTCGACGAGTACGTCGAGAAGCGCGAGAATACCGTCAGTCGCCTCGCATCTCGGATGTGAGCCGTCAGTCTTTAATTCCTCAAAGGTAAAGCCTGAAAACGCCCAGATAGTCTTATCGGGATACGTTTCGCGCACACGCCCCAGAAACGGCAGCAGAGAGCGCTGATTCGACGGCTCGAACGGCTCACCGCCGAGCACCGTAAGACCGTTTATGTATGACGGCGCGAGCATGGCGATAATCTTATCCTCAACCTCGCGCGTGAACTCCTCGCCGTACGAGAAATCCCACGTTTCCGGCTGAAAGCAATGCTCACAGCGGTTAGTGCAGCCCGATACGAAAAGCGTTACGCGAACACCATCGCCGTCTGCAACGTCGCAGTTTTTAATATTACCGTAAAACATTATAAGTGAAGCACTCTTTCCTTGATCTCCTGCGTTCTGCCCTGATTCCAGTACTGTGTACCGATGTATCCGCAGGTGCGACGCGCAACGTTCATCTTGTCCTGATCAGTGTTGCCGCAGTTCGGGCAGGTCCAGACGAGCTTGCCGTCAACGTCGCGTATCTCGATCTCTCCGTCGAAGCCGCACTCCTGGCAATAGTCGCTCTTGGTGTTAAGCTCAGCGTACATAATGTTGTCGTAGATGCAGCGAATAACCTGCATTACCGCCTCGAGGTTGTTCTGCATATTCGGAACCTCGACGTAGCTTATCGCGCCGCCGGGAGAGAGCGCCTGGAATTTCGCCTCGAATATAAGCTTATCGAATGCGTTGACCTCTTCGGTAACGTGGATGTGATAGGAGTTGGTAACGTACGACTTGTCGGTAACGTTCTTGACGATACCGAAGCGGCGCTGGAGGCACTTTGCGAACTTGTAGGTCGTCGACTCAAGCGGAGTTCCGTAAAGCGAGAAGTCGATATTGTGCTCTGCCTTCCACTTGCGGCAAGCAGCGTTCATATATTCCATAACCTCGAGTGCAAACGGAGTTGCATCGGGATCGGTGTGCGATTTGCCTGTCATATAGCGTACGCACTCGTAAAGTCCTGCGTATCCGAGCGAAATGGTCGAGTAGCCGCCATAGAGAAGCTTGTCAATAGTTTCGCCCTTGTTAAGGCGTGCAAGCGCGCCGTACTGCCAGAGTATCGGTGCCGCATCGGAAAGCGTGCCCTTAAGGCGCTCGTGGCGGCACATAAGCGCGCGATGGCAAAGCTCAAGGCGCTCGTCGAATATTCTCCAGAAGGAATCGCGGTCCTTTTCACTCGAAAGCGCAACGTCAACGAGGTTTATCGTAACAACGCCCTGATTGAATCTGCCGTAATACTTCGGCTGACCGTTTTCGTCAACGTAAGGCGTTAAGAAGCTGCGGCAGCCCATACAGGTGTAGCAGTGGCCGTCGCCGTTTTTGTCGATCTTGAGCTCTCGCATCTTCTTCTCGGAAATATAGTCGGGCACCATACGCTTTGCGGTACACTTTGCCGCGAGCTTTGTGAGGTAGTAATACGGTGCGCCCTCGTTTATATTGTCCTCCTCAAGAACGTAAACGAGCTTCGGGAACGCAGGCGTTACCCAAACGCCCTTCTCGTTCTTAACGCCCATAATGCGCTGATTGAGTACTTCCTCGATTATCATAGCGAGATCGCGCTTCTCGGCATCGCTCTTTGCCTCGTTGAGGTACATAAATACCGTCACGAACGGAGCCTGACCGTTGGTGGTGAGAAGCGTTACGACCTGATACTGTATGGTCTGTACGCCGCGGCGGATCTCCTCCTTAAGACGGCGCTCAACAAGCTCACTTATCTGCGCATCGGTAAGCTCGCGTCCGACGTCTGCGTTCTCGCGTTTCACGTCATCGGTGATCTTCTCACGGCTGACCTGAACGAACGGAGCGAGGTGAGTAAGTGAAATGGACTGACCGCCGTACTGATTGGATGCAACCTGCGCGATTATCTGCGTTGCTATGTTGCAGGCGGTGGAGAAGCTGTGCGGACGCTCGATAAGCGTACCCGTAATAACGGTACCGTTCTGCAGCATATCCTCGAGGTTAACGAGGTCACAGTTGTGCATATGCTGTGCGTAGTAGTCGGTATCGTGGAAATGGATTATGCCCTCGTTGTGCGCCTTTACGATGTCCTCCGGAAGAAGGATTCGCGTGGTAATATCGCGCGACACCTCGCCTGCCATATAGTCGCGCTGGGTAGAGTTGATAACAGGGTTTTTGTTTGCATTCTCCTGCTTTGCTTCCTCGTTGTTGCACTCGATGAGGGAGAGGATCTTGTCATCGGTCGTATTCGACTGACGAACGAGGCTTCGTGTGTAGCGATAGGTGATATAGAGCTTGGCAAGCTCAAACGCTCCGTGCGCCATAAGCTGATGCTCTACCATATCCTGCACTTCCTCGACTCCGGGCGAGCGTCCGAGCGTTTCGCAGCTTATAACGACGCTCTCAACGATGCGCTCAATCTGAAGCGGCGTTATGCGGTACGCCTCCTCGATAGCTTCGTTTGCCTTACCTATAGCTATTGCTATCTTCGACTTATCAAATTCCGCCTCCGAGCCGTTTCTTTTGATTATCTTCATAATTGATATTCCTCACATTTTATGTATTTTGTCATTCTTTGTGTTTGTTCGTCTACCACAATATATAGTGTGCGGTGCTTATCAATGATACCATATATTGTGGTGTTTGTCAATAGCAATCCGTATATTATTTTATTTTTGGCGTTGTATACAAACGCAGGGCACAGTTTTGGTGCACCTTGCGCGCATACTGTTTTTTCTATAGTTTCAACCTAAAAATCCATTGACAGCGCGATAACAAAAATGGTACAATAAATCTACATAATGAAATAGTGACCAAAGGAGAACCAATATGCGCTACGTTATAGATCACGACTATCACATTCATTCCTACCTCTCGCTTTGCTCGAAGGAGCCCGCGCAGACAGCAGAGAGAATACTCAAATATGCAAAGGACAACAATTTCACCTCGCTTTGCGTGACCGACCACCACTGGGACGAAACCGTGCCCGGCGCATCGCCGTGGTATCAGCGACAGGGACTTGACCACATCACGCAGATCCTGCCGCTTCCCACAGCTGACGGCATCCGCTATATGTTCGGCTGCGAAACGGATTTAAATCAGGGGCTCACCCTCGGTATGTCGCCCGAGAGATACAGTAAGTTCGACTTTATCGTTATCCCGACGACGCATCTGCATATGGACTATAACATCGACAAGAATCTTCTTGACACCTCCGAGCGCGCGAAGATATGGACCGAGCGCTTCGAGGCGGTGCTCGATATGCCGCTTCCCTTTCATAAGGTCGGCATCGCGCATATGACCGGCGGACTTACCTACCCCGCATCGCACGAGGGCTTTATCGAAACGATGACGAAGCTTCGCGACGACGATATGGAGCGCATATTCACAAAATCGGCGAAGGTCGGCATCGGCATCGAGCTCAACGCTCACTGCTTTAATTTTGAAGACTGCGACAAGGACGTGCTGCTTCGCCCGTACATCATCGCGAAAGCGTGCGGCTGCAAATTCTACCTCGGAAGTGACGCGCATTTTCCGTTCCAGCTCGACGAGGCAGTGCCTCTTTTTGAGCGCGCCATTGACCTTCTCGACCTTAAAGAGGACGACAAATTCCATATAGCATAGCACCCAAGGAGCGTACGCCGCATATGTACGCTCCTTTTTCAATGTGATGCCGCCGTGGGCAAAGGTACATTGAAAAAGCGGCAATCGCATTGCAAATTCGGCGAAGTTTCAACAAAGCGCGAAAGTTTTTGGGGAATTTATTGACATTTGCCTTTTTGATGTTATAATTGAGTTGTAATTATATAAATTTTTGAGGAGTGTCAAAATTATGAAATTGAATCTTCACCCCATCAACCTTGACTTATCCACACAGATAAATAACGGCCTTGCCGAAACGAGCAGCGACGGCGCTTCGCTCGCATTCGACACGAAATACGGCATAATGTTCTGCGCGTATATGCCCGGTCGCCACGGTGCATACGGTGAGTCGCGCGGTAAGATCGGGCTCTCCTACTTCCCTGCCTCCCAGCCGACTAACATCAGATACGTCACAATCGCAGAGGGTCATACCGAATACGTTCCGAACATCATAAGCCTCGGCGACGGCAAGGTAAGAGTTTCCTATGAGATCAACGCTCGTGACGAGGGCGACCATCCCGTATGCTACAAGGATTTCAACTACTTAACGGGTGAGCTTTCCGAAGAAAAAACCATAATGGTCAAGAAGGCAAACGGCGAGCTTGTCGGACTTTGCCAGTCGGTTGAATTTGAATATCTCGACGAAAACGGCTACCACGAGCATCATTATAACCGAACCGAGCAGATAATCTTCGGCGGTCACACCCCCTTCCGCGACGAAAACGGCACCGTTTACGGCGCGATCACAACCGAGTACAGTGAGGTTATCCTTTACCGCTCGGACGATGATATGGCAACGCTCGAATTTTTCGCGGTATTCCCCGAGCCCGTCACCTATGAGTTCGACTTCAAGTACCTGGGTGGCAGACTCCACGCGCTCTACAGAACCCACTACGACAAGGACAACAACCGCTACGCATATTCCGACGACAACGGCAAGACCTGGAGCACGCCCATCGTGCTCGCTGACAGTATCGGCTGCCGTCCGAGAATGATCGTTCACAACGACCACATTCTTATGGCGTACAACGTTTACAATAACGATACCGGCAACCGTCACACGATTCCCGGCGGCAGATGCGAGCTTCGCATTTGCCTTGGCGAGGAGGAAAACCCAAACAGCAACACCTGCGTTGCCGATATTCAGACGAAGTACGGCATCGTAAACATTGCGCTCGTTGATATTATGGGCGATGCGTATATGGCATACAGCACGAGTCAGTGCGCGCTTGAGTATCATAACGGCAACTCCGCCATTCGCGGCAAGGATGCTATTCGCTACATAAAGCTCGGCGATCTCACAACAAAAGCATAAAAAAGAGGAACCGTTTATGAAAAAATCCACTTTTGACCTTGACCTTGCAACACAAATAAACGACGGTTTAACGCAAACAAGCGGTGACGGCGTTGCGCTTGCGTTTGACACTAAATACGGCATTATGTTCTGTGCATATATGCCCGGCAAACACGGCTCATACGGTGAGTCGCGCGGTAAAATAGCACTTTCCTACTTTCCCGCGTCCCAGCCGACAAACATAAAATTTGTTGACATCACCGAAGGTCGCACCGAATACGTACCGAACGTAATCAGCCTCGGTAACGGCAAAGCAAGAATCTTCTATGAGGTAAACAGCAAGGCTGAAGGCGACCACCGGACCTGCTACAAGGATTTTGACTACTTAACTGGTGAGCTTACCGAAGAAAAGCCCGTTAAGATAAAGCTTGACGACGGCAGTGTCGTTGATCTTTGCCAGTCCGTGCAGTTTGCATATCTTGAAAAGTACGGTTATTTCAATCATCAGCACGTTTGCACCGAACAGATAGTTTCCGCCGCACCGACTCCCTTCAAGGGCGAGGACGGATACTGGTACACCGCAATCTCAACCTATCTTTCTGAGGTGATTCTCGTCCGCTCAAACGACGATCTCGCAACGTTTGAGCCGTTCGCAATCTGCCCCTATCAGGCACAGTACGAGTTCGACTACCGCTATCTCGACGGCAAGATACACGCAATCTTCCGCACTAACCGCGAAGGTGACTCTATCTCATACACCACCTCCGACAATAACGGCAAAACATGGAGCGAGCCTGTACACTTTGCAGAGAGCATACAGTGCCGCCCGAAGATAACCGTTCACAACGGACACATTCTTATGTCCTACAACTACTATTGCATGGATACAGGCAACCGCCCCGAAATTCAGCAAGGAAGAACCGCCGTCAGACTTTGCTACGGCGAGAACCCCAACCCCAATAAGAACACGGTCGTTGCCGACCTTCACAGCAAATACGGCATTGTAAACGTGTGCCTTGTTGACGTAATGGGAGAGCTTTATTTCGGATATAGCTCAAGTGTACTCGCGCTTGAATACCATAACGGTAACTCCAAGGTTCGCGGTAAGGACGCGATAAGATACATAAAGCTCGGCGATCTTTCCCTCAAGGCATAAAATATCGGCACCCGTTTGGGTGCCGATTTTCGTTTTAAGGGCGATTTCACCCTCAAACTTTGTTATATTGTTGACAATTTGCATAAAATTATAGTTAGACAAAGATTTTTTTGTGAATTTCGTCATTTTTGCTCTTGAAATCTGTGGAAATATATAGTATAATGGAAGCATGATATCATCCTGTAAAATTCACAAAAGTAAGAAGAGGTGAATATTTTGGCTCTTACCTTCCGTGGCGGAACCCACGTAAAAGAACACAAAAACACCAGCGGATGTGCAATAAAGCATATGCCGCCTCCAAAAAGCGTCACCATTCCGATGTCACAGCACATCGGCGCGCAGGCTACTCCATGCGTTGAGGTCGGCGACACCGTCTGCAAGGGTCAGGTCATCGGTATTATCGAGGCAGGCCTTGGCGCGCCCGTACACTCAAGCGTATCGGGCAAGGTAACCGCTATCGACGTTCGAAGCGGGCAGAACGGCGCGCTTATAAAGCACGTCACTATTGAAAATGACGGCGAGGGCAGAATCGACCCGTCGGTAAAGCCGTGGGGTAAGCCCATTTCCGAAACAACACCCGAAGAGATCATTGAGATCGTCAGAAACGCCGGCATCTCAGGTATGGGCGGCGCGACCTTCCCGACGCACGCCAAGATAAGCTCCGCGCTCGGCAAGATAGACACGCTCATCATAAACTGCGCAGAGTGTGAGCCGTTCATCACGGCAAACCACCGACTTATGCTCGAGTATCCCGAAACCGTCATCGGCGGACTGCGCGTGCTTATGCACACGTTCGGTCTTAACGAGGGTATTATTGCAATCGAGGACAACAAGCGTGATGCTGCAAAGGTTTTGCAGGAATTTCTCGGAGAGGACACCTCGATAAAGATAAAGCTTCTCAAGACAAAGTATCCGCAGGGTGACGAGCGTCAGCTCATCTATGCGCTAACTAAAAAACGCCTCGCCGCAGGTCACCTTCCGGCAGAGGTCGGCTGCTGTATCTTTAATACCGAAACCTGCGCGGCTATATACAACGCTATCACGACGGGAATGCCGCTCGTTGAACGTGTAGTCACCGTCGACGGCGACTGCATCAAGGAACCGAGCAACGTTTTTGCACCGCTCGGCACGACCTACCGCGACCTTATCGCATTCTGCGGCGGCCTCGTCCGCTCGCCGAGAAAGATAATCTGCGGCGGTCCTATGATGGGCGCGGCACAGTGGGACATAAGCACCCCCGTAACCAAGGGTACGTCCGCACTTCTCGCCCTCTCTCCCGATATGGAATACTACTATGAACAGGCGCCTATCTGTATCAGATGCGGACGCTGTGTGCAGAACTGTCCGATGCACCTTATGCCGAACTACTTAACGATGTTCTCAAAGCTTAACCGCCTTGATCTTGCGGAGCAGTTTGACATTTTAAGCTGTATCGAATGCGGAAGATGCTCGTACAACTGTCCCGGTCACGTTTCAATCGTACAGCGTATCCGCGCGACCAAGATGAAGATAAACGACCGCAAGCGCGCTATGCAGGCGGCGCTTGAACAAAGTAAGATACAAAAGGAGGATAAGTGATGTCGGTTACCTCTGAAAACAAAAACGAGATCGTTGAAGAGAACGCTAAAGAGATCGTCGAAGAAGTCGGTGAAGCACCCGTTTCAGAGCCTACTGCCGAAGAATCGATCGATATGTTTATGCCCGAGCTCGTCACGGTTTCCCCCTCGCCCCACATTCGCGCGGGCGCTACCACCAGAACCGTAATGCTCGACGTTTGTATCGCGCTCCTGCCGGCACTTATCTGGGGTATATACATATTCGGTTGGCGCGCACTCACTTTGACACTCATTTCGGTGGCGTTCGCGACGCTCGCCGAATACGCTTACCTTAAGCTTATGAAGCGTCCTAGTACCGTCCTCGACTTTTCCGCAGTTGTAACGGGACTTCTTTTAGCGCTTAATCTTCCCGTATCCGTACCGCTGTGGGTCCCCGCCGTCGGATCGGTATTCGCCATCATCGTAGTAAAGCAGCTCTTTGGCGGCATCGGACGAAACTTTATGAACCCCGCTCTTGCGGCGAGAGTTTTCCTCTTTCTCGCTTGGGCGACCTACTTAAGCACGTTTTCCGCGCCGAATACAGCAATGTCGGCAATTTCCATCGGCGCGCCGGATGTAGTTGCAAGCGCAACTCCGCTCGCAGAGCTTAAGAACGCGGTTATCCCGAGTAACACCACTCTTATGAATGCCCTGATCGGATACGAGGCCGGCTGTATCGGTGAGGTTTCCGCATTGCTTTTAGCGGCAGGCTTTGTTTATATGCTCGTTCGCCGCATCATAACGTGGCACATTCCCGTGGCTTATATCGGCACGGTATTCGTCCTCTCGCTCATATTCCCGCAGGGTGCAAACGCACTTGACTTCGCACTCTGGCAGATATCCTCGGGCGGACTTTTCCTCGGCGCTATCTTTATGGCGACCGACTACTCTACCTCGCCCGTTACGTCGTACGGACGTATAATCTACGGTATCGGATGCGGCGCTCTGACGGTGTTTATCCGCTTCTTTGGCGCTTACGCCGAGGGCGTGTCCTTCTCGATACTCATAATGAATCTGCTCGTGTGGTATATCGACCTCTACACGAAGCCTGTAAAGTTTGGAGGTGCCAAGCGTGGAAAATCAAAGCAACACTAAATTCATACTCGGCATTACCTTAAAGCTTTTGGTTATCAGCCTCGTAACAGCGCTTCTGCTCTCGTGTGTAAATGCACTCACCAAGGATCAGATCGCGGAAAATGTAGCCCGTGAAAAAGAAGCGGCTATTTCCGCCATATTCCCGAACGCCACGGAAAACACCGCCATCGAGCTTGACAAAGACGGTATGAACGCGCTTTACATCGTCTACTCAAACGGCAAAGCTATCGGCTATACCGCAGAGGTTGCACCTCTCGGATTCGGTGGAGAGCTCACGCTTATGGTCGGTGTTGACGTAAACGGAAACATCGCCGGAGTAAAGCTTATATCTCATTCCGAAACCCCCGGTCTTGGAAGCCGTGTCGGTGATGCGGGTTACCTCGCACAGTACATCGGCAGAAACAGCGCGGCAATAGATGCGGGTGTTGATCTTATCACCGGCTCAACAGTTTCAAGTAAGGCTGTTCTCGAGGGCGTAAAGACCGCCGTATCGGTATTTGATACCGTGTATCCGATGTTTGTCGGCGGAGGTGCACAATGAGTAAGTACACCGTAAAAGATATAAAAAAGCAACTGCTTGACGGACTCTTCTTTAAAAACCCCGTGTTTATGCAGCTTCTCGGTATGTGCGCTACCCTCGCGGTAACCACGTCCGTATCAAACGCCGTCGGTATGGGACTTGCCACCACGGCGGTGCTCGTCTGCTCGAACATATTCATCTCACTGCTTCGTAAATTCATACCGAAGGAGATACGCATCGCGTCCTACATCGTTATTATCTCCGGATTTGTCACGGCGGTACAGCTTCTCATAAAGGCGTATCTGCCCGACCTTGACAAGTCGCTCGGTCTGTTTATTCCTCTCATCGTCGTAAACTGTATTATTCTCGCACGCGCCGAATCGTTTGCTTCTAAGAATGGCGTGCTTCCCTCCGCCGTTGACGGCGTTGCGATGGGACTCGGATTTACGTTTGCGCTTATAACTCTCGCGGCAGTGCGCGAGATACTCGGCTCCGGCTCTCTGGCAGGCATTCGCGTGCTTCCCGAGGCGTATGAGCCCGCTATAATCTTCATTCTTCCCTCCGGTGCATTCTTAACGCTCGGTATGCTTATCGCGCTTATGACCAAGATTATGAGCACGATCCGCAAGAACGCCGAGAGAAAGAAAGCACAGATAGCACGCGCAGCGGCTATCAAGGAGCTCGAGGAAATCGCAGCAGCCTATGCTAATGAACCGGACGACGTAAAGGCCGTTTCGGCACCGACGAAGGAGGAGAAATAACTTATGGATTATTTAGTTCAAATTCTGCTCCTTATGCTCACCGCGGTGCTTGTCGAGAACTATATTTTTTCGCAGTTCCTCGGTATATGCCCGTTCCTTGGCGTATCCGAGAAGCCCGACACTGCACTCGGTATGGGCTTTGCGGTAATGTTCGTTATGACGCTTTCGAGCGCGGCGACGTGGCTTATTTATCACCTTGTGCTCGTACCGCTCGGACTTGCATACCTCGAAACCATCGCGTTCATACTCATTATCGCATCTCTCGTACAGATAATCGAAATGTTCCTTCGCAAATTCATTCCCGCGCTTTACGGTGCGCTCGGCATCTATCTGCCGCTTATCACCACAAACTGCGCGGTGCTGGGTTCTGCGCTTTTAAACATTCAGGAGGGCTACGACTTCGTTCAGTCGCTCGCGTACGGCTTTGCATCTGCGGCAGGATTCACCCTCGCAATCGTAATTTTCGCAGGTGTTCGGGTTCGCATCTCCTTCGCAAAGCCTCCGATGTCGTTCCGCGGCACTCCGATAGCACTTATCGCGGCGGGACTTATCGCCATGGCATTCTCCGGCTTCACGGGAATGTCGTTCTGATGGAGGTGTAGCTATGAATGAAAATATCCAGAACATAATCTACGCCGCTATCGCGTTTTTGGCGCTCGGCGGTGTGATGGGAATAATGCTCGCTATCGCATCCAAGGCATTTTTCGTTAAAACCAACGAGAACGTTGCCGCTATCGCCGAGCTTCTTCCCGGAGCTAACTGCGGCGGCTGCGGATACTCCGGATGCAGTGCCCTCGCCGAAGCCATCGTAAAGGGCGAAGCAAAGACGTCCGCCTGCGTTGCAGGTGACGAGGAGCTTGCCGCTAAAATAGCGGCAATAATGGGCGTTCCCGCAGAAAAGCCCATACGAAAGCGCGCACAGGTAATGTGCTCCGGCACATCTGAATATGCAAAGAAGAAATATGCCTACAAGGGCGCACACGACTGCTTCGCCGCATCGAAAATGGGTGGCGGTGACAAGCTCTGTCCTAACGGCTGTATCGGTCTTGGCACGTGTGCTGCGGCGTGCATGTTCGACGCGATCGACATCGTTGACGGCGTTGCTGTCGTAAACTACGAAAAGTGTCAGGCGTGCGGACGCTGTGTTGAGGCTTGTCCGAAGCATATCATTCGCATAATTCCCTACGAGTCTACCCACTGGGTCGGCTGTATGTCGATCGACAAGGGAGCGGTTACTAAAAAGTACTGCGACGTTGGCTGTATCAGCTGTAAGATCTGTGAAAAGGCGTGCAACTATTACGCTATCAAGGTAGAAGGCGGAGTCGCGAACATAGACTACGACAAATGCACTATGTGCGGCGAATGCGTATCGAAGTGTCCGAGAAAGATAATCTGGTCGGACAGATCGCAGCGCGTAAGCATTACTATTCAGCCCGAGGACGTAAAGAAAGCCTAACGATTTACGAGGTGTGTAAAACGCACCTCGTTTGTCGCGTTTTATGAAAGGAGAGAGCGTATGATAAAGCTGTATCTTGCCGATGCAACCGGGCGTGACGAGCACGCCGTCGGCGCGGCGCTTGCGCGCTTTGCGCTATACGATTCGTACGGCTCTCACGCCCCTCTCAAAAAGGATGCGCACGGCAAGCCCTATTTTGAGGGCGTGCCGATATACGTCAGCATTTCCCACTCGAAGGGAATGTGCCTTGTGGCGATATCTGACGGTGAAATCGGTGCGGATATCGAGCTTAAAGGCGGTGAGGCAGAGCATCTGACTCGCCTTGCACAGCGGTATTTTACAAAAGCTGAGGCAGAGTACGTTTGCACTTCTCCGTGCGACCGATTTTATGAAATCTGGTGCGCCAAGGAAAGCTATATCAAGTTTACGGGAGAAGGCTTCTCGCGTACGCTGTCAAGCTTTTCCGTGCTTGATAGCGATATGCGCTTCTCGCATTTTAACTTTAGCGGCTATCACATAGCCGTCTGCTCTCGCGAATATACCGATACCCCACCAATGCCCGTTGACACGGACAAGCTTTCACTGCAATAATTCACAAACAGGAGTAAATATGCGAACACTCTACATTAAAGAAAACGATGCGGGCCAGCGCCTTGACAAATTCCTCTCGAAAGCGGTCAAGGCACTACCGAAATCGCTTATGTATAAATCTATACGCACAAAAAAGATAAAGGTCAACCGCAAGCGCACGGAGATAAGCTATATCCTCTGTGAAGGCGATACCGTTGAGCTCTTTTTAGCCGAGGAATTCTTCGCGGAAAACGCCGTCAGCGAGGCGTTTATGAAGCTTACGCCTCGCCTTGACGTCATTTACGAGGACGAGAACATTATGCTTCTCGACAAGCGTCCGGGTCTTATAGTTCACTCCGACGACAAAGAGGACGTCAACACGCTCATCAGCCACGTCAAGGCATATCTCTACAAAAAGGGCGAGTATAAGCCCGAGGATGAGCAGTCCTTTGCGCCGGCGCTGTGCAACCGTATCGACCGCAATACGGGCGGTATCGTGATCGCGGCGAAGAATGCCGAGGCGCTTCGCGTGATGAACGAGAAAATAAAGAACGACGAGCTCTCAAAATTCTATCTCGCCGCCGTTCACGGGAAGCTCGCCAAAAGCTCCGACACGCTTACAGGCTACTTGAAGAAGGACTCCTCAAACAACGTCGTTGATATAATAAATACTCCGCGTCAGGGCTATAAGCAAATAATCACAAAATACCGCGTGGTAGACGCGCGTCGCAATCTGTCGCTTGTCGAGGTCGAGCTTGTAACAGGCCGCACGCATCAGATACGCGCGCATTTCGCGTCGATCGGACACCCGCTGCTCGGCGACGGCAAGTACGGCATAAACCGCGACGACAAAAAGCTCGGCTATAAATTCCAGGCGCTTTACGCCTACCGCCTCGAATTCCGTTTCAAGACGAAAGGCACCGTACTCGACTATCTCGACGGAAAATCATTTTCTGCGGATAAGAAAAAAATTTGGTTTCTCGACGAATTCCGCTAATATTGCGATTGTGTTCACGACTATAACTATTATTGTTCACAAAATTATGTTAAAATAGTTGTCGTCAATTATTGCTTTATAAAGGAGAGGTGCCAATGCGCAATTTTCTTCACAGAATCGGAGCACCGTTTCGTTACTTTGCAAATGCGCCGCTGAAGATCGCACTCCCCATACTTGCGATTACCGCAATACTTTTGAACATTATACTTGAGATATGCGGCAGGCACTCGCTTGTATCATCGCTCAACCACATTGTCAGCGAGCCGATTGCTTTCGTCGCAAACGTGCTTATCATACTCGTAACGCTCTCTCTGTGTCTTTTGCTGAAGCGCAGATTTGCGATGCTGTTTTTAACATCGTTTATATGGATCATACTCGGCGTTATAAATGCCGTTGTTATGACAAGCCGCGGTACGCCGCTCTCGGCGATAGATTTTCTGATAATACGCGAGGCATTCAGTATCGCAGATGCGTATTTCACGCTCATAGAGCTTGTACTTATCGGTGTGGCACTCGTTTTATTCGTAGCGCTCATCGTGCTTTTGTTTATCTTCGGACCGCGACGTACAAAGGTTGATTACATACGTTCAGGCATAAGCCTCTGTGCCGTATGCGCGCTCTGCGCCATAGCCCTGATCTGTATGTCGCTTGGTTACGTTAAAAACGAAAACATCGTCAGCGAATATAATGCAAACGGATTTGCATACTGCTTCACACGAAGTCTGTTCGTACACGGCGTTGAGCGTCCCGACGACGATGACGTAAGCAAGAAAAACGAGTTTATGGACAAGCTCGCCGCAGGTAAGGAACCCGACGCCGCTATTGCATCGCCAAACATAATCGTCCTTCAGCTCGAATCCTTCTTTGACGTAAAGCACCTTAAGGATATAACCTTTTCAGAGGATCCGATACCGAATTTTACCGCACTTAAAGAAAACGGCATATCAGGCTTTTTAAACGTCGCCCACGTTGGCGGCGGCACGGCTAATATCGAGTTTGAGTTTTTAACAGGAATGAACCTCGACCACTTCGGACTTGGAGAATTCCCTTATACAACGGTGCTTAAAGAACGCGCCTGCGAAACGCTTGCGACCAATTTGAAGCCGCTCGGCTACACCTCGCACGCGCTTCACAATCACACCGCAACCTTCTACGGCAGAAACACCGTATATCCGAGTCTTGGCTTCGACACCTTCACACCGCTCGAGATGATGACTGATATCGAGCGTAATATTCTCACCTTCTGTACCGACGACGTGCTTGTCAACGAAATAGAATCTGCGCTGGACTCAACTGCAGGTCAGGACTTTATATTCGCCGTCAGCGTTGAGGGACACGGCGGATATCCTAACTACGACCTTGCTGACTTCTATAACGAGGACGATATCGAGGTCAACGGTATAGAGGATATCAAGGACTATTATCAGTACCGCTTCTATCTGAAGCTTATCCGTCAGATGGACGAAACCGTCGGCGAGATATGCGATCTTATGGAAGAACGCGGCGAGCCTTACGTGCTCGTACTCTACGGCGACCATCTCCCCGCACTCCCGATCACGGCAGAGCAGCTCGACAACGGAGATATCTATCAGTCTGAATACGCTATTAAAACCAACATTGATCTTGTAGGCACCGAAAGCGTTTCGGATATTAACGGGCTTGACCGTGACCTTGAGATCT
Organism: Candidatus Flemingiibacterium sp.; assembly: GCA_045634005.1. GTDB lineage: Bacteria > Bacillota > Clostridia > Oscillospirales > CAG-272 > Flemingiibacterium. The sequence goes on from JAZQZL010000031.1 coordinate 31,107, forward strand.
ATCGGCTTTCTGCGTATCTCCAGAGCCTTTGCGGTATGACGTCGGGCGATATAACCATGCTTCATCAGCACGAGCTTGAAACAGGCGAGGAGTATGACGATATTCTTCGCACGCTCACATACGAGCAGCTTTACGGGGACGAGGTAAGCTTTGAGCCTACCGATATGAAGATCGGCACACGCCCTATCGTGTTCAATACCTATGAGCTTTACGGCGACACGATCTACATATTCGGCAAGGGCTTCAACGAATATAGCCGCGCCAAGGTAAACGGCACCGAACGTGCGACCACGTTCATTGATGAAAACACGCTGGCCATTAACGATACCGTGCTCGATATAAGCTCCTTTGAGGTAATACAGATTGCCGACGACGGCACGGAGCTTTATACCGCCGTACGCAGAACAAACGCGATGGCACCCGTGCTTATAAGCCTGCTCAATAGAAAAATAACGTTAAGTTAAATAAAAAAACGCCCCCACGGCTAACGCCGCGGGGGTAATTTTATTTAGCCTTCTTTTCCTGCTTGGGATGAGGGCCGTGATGCTTGCTCGGAATGATACCGCGCGCACTGGTTTTGTTTTCGGGAATGATATCGCCGGCATTGGTGAGCGCAACCTTGGTTGCGAGCGGACCGAAGAGCTCGAGGATAAGTACGGAAAACAGCACGATATTACGGATGAGCGAGCCCTCGGAAAGGTCGCCTACCTGAAGCGACATACCGAGCGCAACTCCTGCCTGCGGAAGCAGCGTGATGCCGAGATACTTACAAACGTTCGGCGAACACTTCATAATCTTTGCGCTGATGCCTGCACCGCCCCACTTACCGATACCGCGAACGATAAGGAAGGTGACACCGATAAGCACGACCATGGGCTTTGTGAGGATCGAAAGATCAAGCTCTGCACCCGAAAGAACGAAGAATATGATAAACAGCGGAGTCGTCCAACCGTCCACACGCTCCATAAGCTCCTCGGAGTAGTCGCAGAGGTTGCAGAATACCGTACCGAGCATCATACAAACGAGAAGCGACGAAAATCCGATCTCGACAGGACCGATATGGAACTTGAGCATCGAAAGCGCAACGGTGAGGAACACGAATGCGATCGCCATAGACATACGCTTGGAGCGCGAATGGAAGAAGCGCTCGATAAGCGTGAGTATAGCGCCCATAAGTGCGCCGAGAACGAGCGAAGCGACGATCTCGATAATGGGATTGACCATGATCGAAACAACGTCTACCTTGCCCTGCTCGAGTGCACGTGCAACTCCGAGCGATACCGCAAACACAATAAGTCCTACCGCGTCGTCGATAGCAACGATGGGGAGAAGCAGATCGGTAAGCTCGCCCTTCGCCTTATACTGACGAACGACCATAAGCGTTGCGGCAGGCGCGGTCGCGGTGGCGATAGCGCCGAGCACGATCGCGGCAGGCATCGACAGTACGTCGAAAAATGCCATAACGCCGAGCACTATATCAACTATGAGTGCGGCGGCAATTGCTTGGAATATACCGATAAACGTAGCCGACTTGCCGGTCTTCTTAAGCTGCGACAGACGGAACTCATTACCGATCGAGAATGCGATAAATCCGAGCGCTGCAGTTGAGATAACGGACAGATGCTCGATATTCTCGGCAGACGTGAAGCCGAGCCCCTCGATACCGAATGCACCAAGACAGAACGGGCCGACTAAAATTCCCGCCACAAGATAAGCGGTAACTGCCGGCAGTGATACGAGCTTTGCAAGTCGGGAAAGCATTAACCCGACGAGCATCGCGAGCGAAATTGATAATAAAAGCGTCATAATTACACTTCCAAAAAACGTATTAGCCACCCATTTGAGCGACCTATAATATATTATTACTAAATGATGATTTTGTCAATAGTAATAATAGACAAATTATAACAATATCCCACCCCAAAATAGGGTGGGATATTTCCTTAATAATATCATTCGCTGTACATAGGCGTCGATAAATAGCGCTCGCCCGTATCCGGAAGCAGCACAACTACCGTTTTGCCGCGATTTTCCTCGCGCGATGCAACAAGTGCCGCCGCGTGCAGCGCCGCACCCGAGGTTATGCCGACAAGTACACCCTCGCATCTCACAAGCTCGCGTCCTGCCGCGTACGCTTCTTCTTCGGTAACGGTGATCACCTCATCGTAAAGCGATGTATCGAGTATCTCGGGAACAAAGTTCGCGCCAATTCCCATAAGGCCGTGTGCGCCTGATATACCCTTCGAGAGTAGCGGCGACGACGCCGGCTCTACGGCAACGACCTTGATGTCGGGATTTTTCTCCTTCAGGTAACGGGCTGTGCCGGTAAGCGTTCCGCCCGTACCGACGCCGGCGACAAAAATATCGACCCTCCCGTCGGTATCCTCCCATATCTCCGGCCCTGTGCTTTCATAATGCGCCGCCGGATTTGCGGGATTTTCAAACTGCCCCGCGATGATACTTCCGGGCGTTGCGGCGGCAATCTCCTTCGCCTTTTCGATAGCGCCCGTCATACCCTTTGCGCCGTCTGTCAGAACAAGCTCGGCTCCGTATGCGCGAAGCAGAGCGATACGCTCACGGCTCATAGTGTCAGGCATAGTCAAAATGACCTTATAGCCCTTTGCGGCGGCTACGGCGGCAAGTCCGATACCCGTGTTGCCGCTTGTCGGTTCGATAATGGTTGCGCCAGCCTTCAGCTTTCCGCTTTTTTCAGCGTCCTCTATCATCTTCGCGCCAACTCTGTCCTTGACGCTTCCTGCCGGATTAAAATATTCAAGCTTTGCAAGCAGCGTTGCATTCACGCGGCAAGCCTCGACGTAACGCGAGAGCATCAAAAGCGGCGTTTTGCCAATAAGCTCGCAAACAGATCGTTTTATATTCACCTCACAAAAGCCCCCTTCACTTTAATAATATTATTCTATCACCGCGCTCACTCGTTGTCAAGTGCGACAGTCGTTTTTTCGCGTTTTCGACAATATTCGACAAAAAGATAGAACTGCTGACCAAATCTGCGTATGAATATTCGGTTGTCTTTAACATTGAAAAATACGGCGGAATGTGTTATAATATACTTATCGCATAACGGTGCATACGTTAAACCACCGCAAAAGGAGCCGCAGAATGTTATACACAAACACCCAAGAAAAGGCGCAGACCGAGCTTGGCGCAGAAATACGGATACTGCTTATCGAAATGGGTGCGGTAACCCACATCAAGGGCTTTGCCTATCTTTGCCGTGCAATTGAGATCGTACACGATGAGCCCGAAGCTATACACAACGTAATGAACGGCTTATACGCAAGGATCGCCGAAGAAGCAGGCACCACCGCCTCCTGTGTTGAGCGCGATATCCGAAGCGAGCTTAAGGTCATCCTGAGTTCGGGAAGCTTTACTATGCTTGACGAATCCTTTTCGCATTTCGGCTTCCGAGCAAAGACTGTTTCCGCACGCAAGTTCATCGCACTTTTCGCAGAAAAGCTCCGCAATCATTTAATCAAGTCTGCCTCGCACGTATTCAGGGATATTTGATGTACTCTTGCTGCAACGCGCACCTTAAGAAAAGCACCGCCAAAGCGCTTATCAGCCTCGGCTTTCCTGCTGATCTTCGTGGCTACGAATATCTGCAATGCGCCGTAATCGAAGCCTATCACTCCCCCGAGCTTACCACTTACGTCACGAAGTCGCTCTTTCCCAGAGTTGCACGTCTTTGCGGACGCGTGCCAATCTCAAGCGTTTCGCGCGGCTGTCGCCACGCTATAGAGTACGCCGCAGATTTCGGCCTGCTCAACGATTTTCTCGAGCGCACAGAAAGCGACACCTATCCGCCGAGCGCACTCGTAATCAGCGAAATCGCAAGGTATCTTCATTCGTCGGAGGATAACCGTTTATAAGCAATCATAACCACCGGCTTAGCCGGTGGTTTGCTCCGCCCTGTAAGGGCGTGGTGCTGGCAAGGCTAACGCCCTCTGAATTGTCTGACACACGCAAATCTGCCCTACTGCCGCAAATGCGGCGACTAACTTTAGCCTCCCTTGTGTAAAGGGAGGTGGCACGGCGTATGCCGTGACGGAGGGATTGTAAACTTTGACTTTCGAGAAAACAAACCCTCAGTCACCTTCGGTGACAGCTCCCTTTGCACAAGGGAGCCTTCAGCGGCGCGCGGGATTTCCCAACAGCAAAAGCCTCTACCGAACCACCGGATTAGCCGGTGGTTTTCGCTATACAAAAAAACACACCGCTCTCTTTTCGAGGACGGTGTGTTTTTTCATTGTTTGTCTACAGTACGCCGTACGTGGTCTGCAAGTGAGTTGATAAATCTTTTTGGCGGCGGACATTCTGCCGCGGCGAAATATTTCTTCAGCACACTCTTGTCACGTATGCTTTCCACACGTTTAAGTGCCGTGCGGATCGCATGCTCTACACACTGTACGGTAGTGCAGTTTTCTTTAGCTACCTGCGTATAAAGACAGTCTACAATTCTGGCGCCAGCCATTGGCTCGTAATATGTTATGCGAACTGAGTCACACAAATACGCGAAACCTTTCAAATTGAGCGGGACTCCAAGCTCGAGCATTATATCAAAAATCTGATTTTCTATTAGCTCTCTCTCGTCTCCTTTCGTGTTGGTATGCGGTGTGTTTACGTTTATGATCATTTGGGTTCTCCTATGGTGCTTTTGTGATACGTCTGCCATAATGCTTCAGCACACATCTGCACGTTAATCTAATAATATTCTACCATATTGAAACTCAAAATTCAATTGGCAGTACAACCCAAATTAGAACAAATTTTTTGTCGATTTTTACTATAAATCAATCAAAAATTGTCGAAAAAATGTCGAAAAAATCAATTTTCCCACAAAGCCATATATTTTCCCGGTATCATATATAGCCCATTTGGAATATTTGTGTGCCCCCCTTAATATAAATGTGTCAGTAACTATCTTCAGGGAGGAAAAGTAATGCAAGACACGAATGTTTATAAGGATATAGCCGAGCGTACCGCGGGTACGTTTTACCTCGGCGTTATCGGTCCCGTGCGTACGGGCAAGTCGACGTTTATCAAGCGGTTTATGGAGTCGCTGGTAATACCGGCGATCGGAGATGAGCACGAGCGTGAGCGTGCAAAGGACGAAATGCCGCAAAGTGCCGCGGGCAAGACGGTTATGACTACCGAGCCGAAATTTGTTCCCGACGAGGCTGTAGAGATTACCCTTTCCGACAATGCCGTTATGAGGATAAAAATGGTCGATTGCGTCGGATACATCGTTCCCGAGGCTATCGGGCATATTGAGGACGGTCACGCGCGTATGGTGCATACACCGTGGCAGGCGGAGCCGATGCCGTTTATAGAGGCGGCAGAGCTTGGCACGCGTAAGGTAATAAGCGAGCACGCAACCGTCGGTATGCTCGTCACAACGGACGGCAGCATCGGCGAGATTGGCCGCGATAGCTACGTCGAGGCGGAGGAGCGTGTCGCACGCGAGCTTATCGCCGCCGGCAAGCCGTTTGCCGTAATACTTAATACAGCCGATCCCAAAAGTGACAGCGCCGTTGCGCTCGCCCTTGAGCTTGAGAAAAAATACGGCGCACCCGTCGCGCTCGTCAACTGTCTGCGCCTTGACGCGGAGGATATACGGCACATTTTAGAGCTAGTTCTGCTCGAGTTTCCCGTACGCGAGGTGAAGGTAAGACTGCCCAAATGGACACAGGCTCTCGAGAGCTCTCATTCCCTCGTATGCACGATGAGAGAGTTCGTCACCTCACGCGCGGCAAAAATAAAGAAGATAGGCGAGATAGCCGGTGTGTTCGCGGATACAGACCAGTGTGAAGAAATAAAGCGCGTGAATATCGACAAAATCGATCTCGGACACGGCACGGCAGAGCTGTCAGTCGAGCTTACCGACGGTCTTTACTACAGCACCGTAAGCGAGCTTTGCGGCTTTGACGTGTCAAGCGAGGAGAAGCTTATCACACTGCTTTTAGAGCTTGCCGCAACCAAGGAAAAATACGACCGCGTTGCCCTTGCGCTCTCCGACGTTGAGGAAAAGGGCTACGGTATCGTTATGCCCGAAACCGCGGATCTGCATCTTGAGGAGCCGGAGATTGTAAAACAATCGGGCGGCTATGGCGTACGCCTGCGCGCATCTGCGCCCAGCGTGCATATGATAAAGGCGAATATCGAAACGGAGATAAGCCCCGTCGTAGGCACGGAGCAGCAATCGGAGGAGCTTGTCAAATATATGCTGCGCGAATTTGAGGAGGACCCGACAAAGATATGGCAGTCGAATATGTTTGGCAAAACGCTTCATCAGCTTATAAACGAGGGGCTTCATACGAAGCTTGAGCATATGCCAGAGGAGGCGCGAACAAAGCTTTCCGAAACGCTTGGCCGCATCATCAATGAGGGAAGCGGCGGACTAATTTGTATTATACTTTGAACAAGATCGGTCTGTGCACAGCGCAGACCGATCTTATTTTCGATTACAGTATGCCCTTTTCAGGTTGTATCATATATAGCCCATATATTTAATTTAAATGGGCTATAATTAGCCTATAAGATATATGGAGGGACATATGGATACGTATACGACCGTAAAGAACCGCTTGCTGGTTTTGTGCGAGCAAAAAAGAATGTCTATACACAAGCTGGCGCTGGAGTCGGCTGTTCCGCCTTCAACAATAAAAAATATACTGTACGGCAAAAGCAAAAACCCAGGGATCGTAACCATCAAGATGCTGTGCGACGGACTTGGCATCTCACTTGCGGAATTCTTTGGCACGGAAGCGTTTTCAAACCTTGAGCAGGAAATAAAATAACGGCAGAGTTAATACTCTGCCGTTTTTGTTTTACCGTATATTCTTATGTATCCTCTCGAGGTTTTCGCGGTTTCTTCTCGCACAGTCGCGAAGGAAGTCGAAGTCCGCACCGCCCGAAAGCATCTCAACGCCGAAGCTGCTCCAATGCTCGAGTATCTCGTCGGAATAGCCGCCCGATGCGATTGCAACGTACTTGCCGCCCTCGTGAAGCTTGTCGATCGCTTCCCTCATAACGTTCGTTATCTTATCGGAAAGGAACTCGCCGAGCATACCGTAGGAGCCGGAGAGATCATTCGGACCGAAGATATAGCCGTCGATGTACGGATTCTTCATTATCTCGTCAAGGCTGTCTATGGCGTCCTTGTGCTCGATCTGGATAAAGCGGCAAAGCTCGTCACGCGTGCTCTTTGTATATTCAAACGGCGGCATAAAGCCGTACTTGTTCGCATTCATAGGACCGAATCCGCGCTCGCCCTCGGGCGGATACATAGTCCACGATATTACGCGGTTTGCCTGTTCTGCCGAGCGTATCATCGGAAAGATGATTCCGTCAACGCCCATCTCAAGCACGTGCTTGGTCGCAGAAAGGTCGTCCTGCGGTACTCGAACGATGATCGGAGTATCAGTCGTACGAAGCGCCATAATATGATTAAGCAGCGTTTCGTGCGACATATAGCTGTGCTCTGTGTCTACCCAGACAAAGTCGTATCCCGCGAGTCCCGCGATTCTTGAAATGCTCGTGTCGGACAGCTGAACGTACATGCCTATAATTTTTTCTTTATTTAATATTTTTTGCTTCAACATAAAGTTCACCTCAAATTAACCTTAACACACTTAAGTATTTTTGTCAATTCCGGTTTGGGACAAAAAATTAGTCTTTGCAGACATTTTCTTGACAAAAGTCTTTTTTTATGTATAATAGTATCACAAACGGAGAAAGGAGCCAACGCCTATGAAGATAACCGAATATTCAGCAACTCGGGCGGAGGAGCTCTACCGTATGAACCGCCCTGCTATCGAGGGACCTGTCAAATTAAAAATGATGTGGTTCGACACTATAACCAACGAGAATATGGACGGCCGCATCTGCCTTGACGTACATACGCACTCATTTTACGAGATGTTTTTGATGTTCGCGGGCACCGCATACTACGAGCACGGTAGTGAGGTGATCGAGCTTAAGGAGGGCAGCGCGCTCTTTCTCCCGCCCAATACCCCGCACCGCTATATAAAATCAACGGGACATTTCCTCAAAGCAACGCTCGCATTTTCGTTTAACGAATCCTTTCCGCCGCCGATAACACTTGACGGTGCACCGATAAAATTCAACATCCCCGAGGACGTTGCGCCAAACGTAGACTTTATTTTGAAGCACAGTGAAAGCAAGGACGTGTTCGTGCCGAACATCGTAAGCGGTCGCGTGCTTGAGATAATCTACTCCGTCTGCAAGGCTATCGGAACGCCTATTTTGCAGACCGATTACAGAGAAATAGACCCACGCGTTTTAGTCGCAAAGCAGTATATCGATCGCAGTCTGAACCGTGTAATAACCACCGACGACGTTGCTAAAGAATGCTGCCTTTGTGCAAAGCAGCTCGGACGCATATTCAAAAACAGCACGGGAATTACGGTATTTGAATATATAACCCGTTCGCGTATCAAAAACGCGCAGCTTCTGCTTTTGCAGGACAGATACAGCATCAAGGAGATAGGATATATGCTCGGCTTTGAGAATGAGTCGTCGTTCGTATCCTTTTTCAAGCGCCACTGCGGCGTGACTCCGGGCGTATTCAAACGCGAAAACAACAATTAAAATATAAGCCTCTCGCATGAGCGAGAGGCTTTTTGTTATAGGCTTCTGAAATTCTTAATTCTGTGGAAAGTCATATAGTTTGTATCGTGGAGAGAAACGGCCTGATTTATAGCCGTACGGCACTGGAATATGATGTCGTCTCCCTCGATGAGGAAGTCGACGTATTGGAAGCCGACCTTCTTAACGTCGGCGTGTCTGTAATCTAAAAGATCGGTCACAACCTCCCACTTTTCAAGATCAGCACTCGACATAAGCGCGAGAAGATTTCTCGGAGCATTGTCAAGTGTATGGTCCCAGTCGCGGTTTGCTATCGTGTAATAGCGTCTCGACACCTCGTCGTACTTGATCATAAACTTGATTCTGCCTGCGTTAAATTCGATTAAGTGCGAATACTTCAGCATCGCCTCGTGGTCAGCCTGATCGACCTCGTACGCGATAACGTAGCCCGGCTTGTCAAAGCGCAAAATATCGAGCATACGTCCGTCCGGAGTTATCGCAAGCGTGCCCTCGATCATCATCGTATACTCCCCCATACCCTCAAATTCGGGATAGCTCGGATCAAACTTGGCAGGCTCTGTAAAGCTCCAATTTTCGGGCACCATTAAATCGTCGTTTATATCGCACGACATTACCATTGCCGCGTGATGGAACGTTTGATTGCGCCAGGAGCCCCACTCGAGTGTACCGTAAAGTCTGCCGTTGCGGATAAGCATATTCTGCGGATTTTTGTGCACGCCGTTGTTGCACGCCTTGCCGCCCGAGCCTCGAAGAAGCGGTACGGGTGTACCGAAGCTCTTGCCGCCGTCGGTTGACTTACCGATAAGAAGGTCGCCGTATTCGGTGGATACCGCGAGAATGTAAACGTCACCGTTGTGCATAAAGAGTCGCGGCCAGAAGCAAGGCATCAGCTCGCAAACGTAGTGCCACGTTGCACCGTCGTCGTCCGAGCGGAAGATGAGCGTCAAATTCTGCGGACTTCCGCGAAAAACGCCTTTTTCACGTGCCGGGAAATCTCTGCCGAAAAGATCCATTGCCGCAAGCAGATATCCGTCAGGATGACGTATCATCGAGGGCGAGCAAAGGTAACTTCCCGAGAAAATGTATGCCTTGTCGTCCGGGTGCAGATAGTTTATAACCGTGCCCACAGACTCGCCGCATCGCGCAATACGAACGCGGCTCTTTTTGTCACCGGACTCAACGTAAAACTCGTAGTCTGTATCTATCGAAAGCCCCTCAATATCCGCTTCGGTAGCGGAAGTATTGCCCCACACCGCAAACTCACCCTCGTCGCGCTTACGGTAGTAAACCGTGTAAGTCGCATCGCCGATCGACAGCCACTCAAAGTGTATCTTATCGGTGTACGGCACGACGCGACAAATATAGATGTCGCCGACCTCGTTTATAAGCGGGCGGTACGGTGCATAGCTCCAACCGTTATAGCCTTTCATATCTTTACCTCATATTCCGAGATTTTTCTCGAGTGTATCGGTCGCAAGCTTCATCTGACGCATGCAGTCCTTTGCATAGTCGCCAAGCTCGCTGCTCTTTCTGTGACGTGCGATAATATTTGTGGGATTGCCGCAAAGATTCATATGATACTTTGCGGTGAGCGGATACGCGAGTCCCACCTCGGTAAAGCCGAACGTACCGATCACAGACTGAACGAGATCTGCCTTTTCGGGCTCCTTCTCAAAATTCTCGCCGAGCCAAGCATAAAGCTTCGGATGGAAATTGCACATGATTCCGCAATAACCGTGCGCTCCGCTTCTCATAGACTCGAGAAATGTCTGACAGTTAGCATTGAGAAGGCGGAACTCACTTCCATCAAGCTGCTTCACGCGTCGTGCGATCTCCGTGGCATCACAGCAGGTATCCTTCATATAGTAAAATCTTCCCGTCGAAAGGCAGAAATCAAAAAGCTTCGGTGTCATAAGGCGCTTGTAGGGATACGGGCACTCGTAAACTCCGAGCTTCGCATCGGGCGGAAGCATCGAGATAAGCTTCTTACAATTTTCGATCCACACCTCGTCGCCCTCGTTGCTCGGATCAAGGCGGTTGGTGATAAATATCAGCGCATCGGTTCCCGATTCGTATATAGCGTTAAGCTCGCGCGCCTGCTCCTCAATAGTGTAAGACACGTGTCCCGAGGAAACGACGGTAAACTGCTTGCCGCTCTCTCGCTCAAGCTCCTTTGCGCGCTCGTACACGACGCGGTTAAGCTCTACTCGCTCCTCAAGAGCTAAGTAGAATATCTCGCTCGACTGGCATACGGCGAAAATACCGTTCATTCCGTTCTCGAAATACCAATCGACGTACTGTCTTGCCATATCAAAGTCGATACTTCCGTCTTCTTTATAGGGTGTAATCATCGTAGGAAAAATATGCATAGTAAAGCCTCCAATATTGTTTTAGTCAATTATAGCACCGTCGCGCTACTTATTCAATGCAGTCAGCGGACAATTTTTTATAAAAACCGGACACGATATTGAAAGTCTATGCAAAGTGTGATATAATATTTTCAATCGGTATTCTTTGGAGGCGAGCATATGGAAATACTCTACAGACAAGGCAAAACCGCGATTTTGCCTTATGGGATCGAGCGTTGCTACATAAAGCATCTGTCATATAAAACCGACCGTGTGTCCACCACAAGAAAGGGACATCATCACACGGGATTTGAGATTCACATAATCGAAAGCGGACATCAGGTGTACGAAATCAACGGCAAAGCCGTCACTGTAAATGCAGGTGAAATGCTCGCAGTATCGCCACTCGTTACACATATCGTCAAACGTGCGGATGAGTCGACGGAAAAGTACGCAATAACCTTCAGCATATCAGAAAGCAGCACGCTTTCCCGCGCCTGCCAAGCTATCGACTCCCACTTCACAGCAAAGGTCCCGCCCGAGCTTTCTGATAGCCTCTGTTTCATCGAGCGCGAACATGCATCGAATATGCCGCATAGCTCCGCAATGATCGAATGCCGTGCCCTTGGGTGTGTATTTGACATACTGCGCCTTATCGGAATCGAAGATAATATTAAAGCCGAGCCGTATCGCGAGGAGGACGCCCGTCTGATGCTCGCCAAGCAATACATTCGTGACAACGTGCTGCGCCCCGTCACGCTCGGCGAGGTTGCATCCTACTGCTGTATCAGTGAAAAGCAGCTCACGCGCATATTCAGAAAGTCCGACGGCATCACCGTTACTGAATATATAAGAAAAGAGCGCTGTCTGCACATCGAAAAAATGCTCTCCGAGGGAGCGCTGTCGCTCCGCGAGATCAGCGAGCTTATGAACTTCAGCAGCGAATATTATTTTAACGCGGTATTCAAAAAGCACGCGGGTATGACACCCGGTGCGTACAGAAAGACGATTTTAAAATAAGCGAGTGATGGGAATCGATTACCCACGGTGCCAATCCGCTTCGCGCCTGACTGCACCCGAGAATGCTCCGCATTCTCGAAGCGGGCTTCTCAAGACCACCGACACGACACACAATAAAAAACGAGAGGACACAATGCTCAGTTCCCTTAAGGACAGTTTCTGAGAATTAAGAATTACGAGCATTGCGAAGGCTAAGAAAAATACGAGAACATTTCGGTGTCCTCGTATTTTTCTTTTTTGCACATTTGCAGATTTTCTGTCTTTGTAGTACACTTAAGGCACCAAATGAAAGGAAGGTGCAATATATGGAAAAGTACATTGAACAAAACGGAATCACTTATGAACTCAGAGGCGAGCAATACTACCCTTTGCTTGAACTTCCCGAACAGAAAGAGGTCGGCAAATACGGAAGATTGCACCTCGAATATCTCAAAGCGCATCGCAAGGGATACCACACCACGCTTCTTATGGAAGGCACTCTCAATCAGCGGCTGTATGAGATCGACGTTGAAGCGAAAACGATGGTTGAAAGCATTACCTCAAGCCTCGCTACCGAAAGAGGTATTGACGAGGATTTGAAAGCTCGCGATATGCTCCGATGGGTTTCCGAGATGAACAATATCAAGGCGAGTGCCGAGGAAATCGTCTTGCGAGAGGTGGTATACGTATGAATGTGATAAAAGAACTATGGCACGGAAACATAATTCCGCAAGAAGATAGCAGAACCAACTCCAAAGAAATGAAAGAACTGCTCGGCTATATGTCACGCCACCACGAGGATTTGGAGAAGAGCTTCTCCGATGAGCAGAAAGAGGTGTTTGAAAAGTTCCACGATTGTTGGAGCGAGTATATGAGTTTGGCGGAAGCAGCAATCTTTGAGTACGCTTTCAAACTTGGTATGCAGATTGCAATTGAAACATTGACCGAATAATCAATGGGCTGACGGTTAAATTTCCGTCAGTCCTGTTGCATCGAATCGGTTGTAAAAATTCAAAAAAATATGGTGAAATGAGAAAAGAAGCAACGGGCAAAATTGTCGTTGCTTCTTCGATTATATATGGATTGAAGATCTTACTGTTGTTCTTTTTTCGCCTTCAGTGCAAGGTGCTCGTCGCGGGCACTCTTGCGGTCTTCTTCCTTTATGTCTCCTGCTTTAGTAAGAGCCATTTTGGTGAGGAACGGACCGACGATTTCATAAATTAAGACGGCAAACAGCGTAATGTTACGGACAATAGCGCCATCCGGGCCAAGCTCAACAGCCTTGATCGCCATACCGAGTGCAACGCCTGCCTGCGGAAGCAAAGTAATACCGAGATACTTCACAATGTTGGGATCAGATTTCGTCATTTTTGCGCTGATATTAGCACCATAGCATTTGCCGAGAGAACGGGAAATGATATAAACAATACCAACGACTACAACTGCCCACTGGGTGAATACCGAAAGGTCAAGCTCTGCACCGCTGATAACGAAAAATAAAATCAGCACGGGCGTTGTCCATCTGTCAGCTCTGTCCATAAGCTCCTCGGAAACCTCGCAAATATTGCAGAACACGGTTCCGAGCATCATGCAGGCAAGCAATGAGGAAAAACCGATATGTATGCCTCCAACCTCAAATTTCAAGCTGGAGAGCGCAACGGTAAGCATAACAAATGTGACCGAAACCGCCATACGCTTTGAGCGAGAATGGAAATACTTTTCGCAAAGGGTGAAGAGCAATCCCATCACAAAACCAAGCAATAGCGAGAGAAGAATCTCAAGCAAGGGTTCAAGGATAATGGCAAGCGGACTGACACCTGCTGTGCCCATAGATCTTGCGATACCGAAAGAGATCGCAAAAACAATAAGACCGACCGCATCATCAAGAGCAACGACAGGAAGAAGAACGTCTGTAACCGGTCCCTTAGCCTTGTACTGTTTAACGACCATCAGTGTAGCTGCAGGAGCTGTTGCGGTGGCAACTGATGCAAGAACAATGGCCGCAGGAATGGAGAGCGTATCGGACATTGCAAAGTGAAGTGCAATCAAAGCAACGTCAACTACAACTGTTGTGATCAAAGCTTGGAGTATGCCGATAACGGTTGCCTGTTTACCGATCTTTTTGAGTTGTGAGAATCTGAACTCGTTGCCCATAGAGAATGCAATAAAGCCAAGAGCGAGGTCGGCAATAAGACCGAAGCCTTCGATCTGCTCAGAGGTGATTCCGATGCCGGGAATACCGACTGAGCCGAGGACAAACGGTCCAATCAAAACACCGGCAATCAAGTAAGCGGTAACTGCGGGTAGCTTTACGAGCTTGGCAAGCCTTGACAAAAGCAGACCTGCAAGCAACGCGACGGATAAGCTCAAAAAGACACTTGCTGTTTGAGTCATAGAAAAATACGCCTTCTTTCATATTGATTTTTGAAAACTCAGAGTAGAATCATTCAGTAGCAATGTGAGGGTATTGGCTATGCTCTCAAAAAACTGCCTATGGTTGAGCTCTTTATTCAACGGCTATACATTATATCACTTTTCTCACAAAATTTCTACACTTTTTCAAAAATAGATTACCCTTTGCCAATTCTTTGCCGTGATCTGCTATGAGAAAATAAATGTATCAAGTCGATTGAATTATTCATAGAAATATGGTATAATTAACAAGAATCACGACTTCGCCAAAAGGCTTTGCCGAATCTTAATCAAGTCTGTGATATAATAGTAGAAAACAAAAGAAGGGGGTTATTATGAACAGAAAAACTAAAAAGCGGATCATTGATATAACGCTTACTGTACTGATACTTGCCGCCTCCTTTGGTATCAGCCTATTATTTCAAAAGTTTAAGGTATCCGAACAGATCACAACGCTGTTTGCTTTCTCGGTTTTTCTTATCTCTCTTATAACTGACGGTTATCTATACGGTGTTATATCCGCCATAGCAAGTGTTTTTATTATTAACTACACCTTTACATATCCATATTTTAATATGGATTTTTCAGCACCCTCAAGTATCATATCGGCAGTCATTATGCTCATTATTGCCGTTCTGACGAGTGCATTCACGACGAGAATGAAGGAATGGCAGAGAGTTAAGGCAGAGAGCGAAAAGGAGCGAATGCGAGCGAATTTGCTTCGCGCGGTATCTCACGACCTCCGCACTCCGCTTACAACGATATACGGAGCAAGCTCATCGATAATAGAAAACTACGATAAGCTGAACGATAAACAGAAATTGCAAATGGCGAGCGGAATCAAAGAAGATTCCGAGTGGCTGATCCGAATGGTTGAAAATCTGCTTTCCATTACCCGAATTGACAGCGGTTCGGTGCAGCTTATCAAAACACCGACGGTTCTTGACGAGCTGATCGACTCGGTAATTTTGAAATTCAAAAAGAGATATCCCGAACAGCGCGTAGAGCTGGATATTCCAAATGACGTAGTTATAATCCCTATGGATGCAATACTTATTGAGCAGGTCATTATCAATATCCTTGAAAACGCGATCCATCACGCAGAAGGCTTTACGAGATTATCGTTACACGTATTCACGATTGAAAATAAGGCGATATTTGAGATAACCGACAACGGTTGTGGAATTCCCAGTGAAAAGCTTGATCGTATATTTATGGGATATAACGATAAAGCTGAGGATGCCTCAGATACGCAGTCTCGCAATGCAGGTATCGGTCTTTCGGTTTGCGCAACGATTGTAAAAGCACACGGCGGTGATATTACTGCCGAAAATGCTAAGGGCGGCGGTGCCGTATTCAGATTTTCACTAACGACGGAGGATGCTTTGGATGAACAAAAACAAATATAAGATCCTTCTCGTAGAGGATGAAGGAAATATACTGAATTTCGTCACGGCTCTCCTTGAAGCCAACGATTATCAGGTAATAACAGCAAAAAACTACGAGATGGCAAAAACCATGTATGCTTCCCACATTCCCGATCTTGTTATCCTTGATCTTGGATTACCCGACAAAGACGGAAGCACTCTTCTCGGTGACATCAGAACCAAGGATCTTACTCCGGTTATCGTTCTTTCCGCAAGAAGCGAGGAACGCGAAAAGGTGAAAATGCTCGATATGGGTGCAAACGACTATATTACGAAGCCCTTTGGTTCTGAGGAACTGCTCGCACGTGTAAGAACTGCGCTGAGAAACAGCAGACACAGCGCAAGCGAAGGGCATCTTCCCGGAAGAAAATTTACCGTAGGAGAACTCGTCATCGACTACGATGCCCGTCAAGTGTATATTGCAGGAGAAGTAATCAAGCTGACACAGACCGAGTATAATATCGTTGCATTCTTATCCGAGAATTGCGGAAAAATGATGACGTATGCCGCTATCATTAAGGCGGTATGGAGAGAGCATCCCGATGATGCAAGCATAAAAAAGCTTCAAGTGAATATGGCAAATATCCGAAAGAAGTTCGGTGCTTATCCCGGCGAGGTAAGCTATATTGCAAACGAACTCGGTGTTGGATACAGAATGAATAGTTAGCCGAAAATGCGACAGATGATAGTGAAATATCATACTGTCGCATTTTGTCTTTGCCGCACCTTTGCTAAAAATATGATATTATGTTGTATGATGGGTAAAAGTTGGTTCTTTATAGCCCACATATATCTCTAAAGGAGAATGTTTATGTTAACCGGAAGTGAAATTTTACAGCTTATCGGGAGCCTTATCTGGCTGCTCGCAGGTGTCGGTGTCTTTATCGTAGGTATGAACTTTATGAGCGATGCGCTTGAAAAGAGCGCAGGCAGCGGAATGAAGAGAATGCTTGAGAAGATCAGCAACAACCGCTTTTCAGGTGTTGGAATCGGCGCAGGTGTTACTGCAATTATTCAAAGTTCCTCCGCCACGTCGGTTATGGTCATCGGTCTCGTAAATGCCGGAGTTATGACCTTGATGCAAGCAACTCCGATCATTATGGGTGCAAATATCGGTACGACCATCACGGGTGTACTTGTTGCTCTTAAAAACGATTATTTCAATATGCTTATGTATCTCTTCGCTTTTGCGGGAGTTATGATGGGCTTCTTCAAAAACGAGAAAATCAAAATTGCAGGTCTGCTTTGTTCGGGTCTTGGTCTGATATTCGTCGGACTTAACGTAATGAGCAGCGAGCAGGCATTCGGCAACCCTCTCGTTGAAGATCTGTTTACGAACGTATTCAAAACCATTGATTTTCCGCTTCTCTTGATATTGGTTGGCGTTATTTTTACTGCCTTGATCCAAAGCTCGTCTGCGGCAACCGGTGTCGTTATTACGATGGTTGGTACAGGTGTACTTCCGCTTGAGCTTGCGCTGTTCATCGTTCTTGGAGCAAACATTGGTACTTGCGTAACTGCTTTACTTGCATCGGTCGGTGCAAATGCTAACTCCAAGCGAGTTGCGCTCATACACTTTACGTTTAACGTGATCGGTACGGTGATGTTCACAGCACTGATCTGGATATTCAAAGAGCCAGCCGTGAATTTGCTCGTCTCTATGTTCCCCGGAAGCGATCCTATGTCGCTTCAGATGCGCGTATCGGTCTTCCACGTTATTTTTAACGTAACAACTACTTGTCTTTTGCTTCCGTTTACGAAATATCTTGTTAAATACTCTTGCCTTGTTATCAAAGATAAAAAGGCTGATGAAGAAACACTTGCGCTTAAATACGTTGATGATAGACTTCTGTCCACTCCCCCGATCGCTTTGATGCAGGTCAAAAAGGAAATGGATTACATGCTCAGCTTGGTTGAGGAAAACTCTATATATGCTTTTGTTGCTATGGATAAGGGTTCCTCTGAGTACAACGAGCGCATACGAAAGAACGAGGAAATTATCGACTTTACCAACGGCGCTCTTACAAAATTCTTAATCAAACTATCCGCAACCGCTTCACAAAGTGATGAGCGTATCATCGGCTCGTATTTTCACGTTCTTAATGACCTTGAACGAATTGGTGACCACGCCGAAAACTTCCACGAGATCGGTGTGGAAATGATTGAAAAAAGGATTAGCTTCTCAGAAAAGGCTCAAAGCGAGATTTTATCTATGCGTGAGAGCATTATGCAAATGTTCTATATTGCTAAAGATGCATTTGAGAATTTGAACAAGGATCAGCTGCCGACACTTGCGAAACTGGAGGATGGCGTCGATGTTAAGAAAAAAGCTCTTATCGCCAGCCACTTCGCAAGACTTGCCGAAGGAAACTGCAATATTGACGTGAGCCCTTATTACTCCTCCGTGGTAGTCGGACTTGAAAGAGTCGCAGACCATCTCGTAAACGTTGGATACAGCATCATAAACCCGATTGGTTCTGAAAAAGAAAATTGAAAGGAAATATAGTATATGTATATAGCTTTGGCATTGTTTGCAGTAACTTATGTATTGATGCTGGTATTCAGCAAGTACAGGCCGTATATCGCACTTGCATCGGCTCTCATTTTTATAGTCTCAGGTATGCTCCCGTTGTCGAGCGTTTTAGGAACGATTGACTTCAACGTTCTGCTTATGATTGCAGGAACGATGGGAATTGTTGCACTCTTTATAGAAAGCAAAATGCCGGAGCTACTTGCCGACTTGATCATGGAAAAAGTCCCAAACGTGCAGTGGGCGGCAGTCGCATTGGCTCTCTTTGCGGGCATTATTTCCGCATTCGTGGATAACGTTGCAACAGTTCTCATGATTGCTCCCGTTGCGCTTGAAATTTGCAAAAAGCTCAAAACCAATCCCGTTCCGTTTATTATAGCAATTGCGGTATCCTCTAATTTGCAAGGCGCGGCAACACTCGTTGGAGATACTACCGCCATCATGCTCGGCTCGGCTCTTGATATGAGCTTCACCGACTTCTTCTGGTATAAGGGCAAGCCCGGTATGTTCTTCGCGGTCGAGCTTGGTGCAATTCTTTCAGCATTTATTATCGCTTTCCTTTTCAGAAAAGAAAAAGCAGCTATTCCTAAAACAACAGAGCGAACTAAGGTAACAGATTTTGTGCCTTCTGTGTTGTTGCTTGGCACGATAGTTTTACTGATCGGAGCATCCTTCATTTCTAACAAGCCCGAAATAACCAACGGACTTATTTGCTGTGGATTGATGGTTGTAGGACTTGTTTATAATTTTCTCAAAAAGAAAAAGATTTCGGCTATCGTTGCACCGTTAAAGGAAATAGATTTCCAAACGATTGGGCTTCTCTTTGGATTGTTCATTATGATAGGCGGTATCGCAGAACAAGGCGTTATTGATGCTGCCGCAAACCTTCTTGCAAAAATGGGCGGCGGAAATGTATTTGTGCTTTACACCGTCATCGTTTGGGCATCCGTGCTTATTTCTGCATTTATAGATAATATTCCTTATGTTGCGACGATGATCCCCGTTATTGCAGGACTTGCATCCGCATTGAATGTTGATCCTACGGTACTATACTTCGGACTTCTTTCGGGGGCTACACTTGGAGGAAATTGTACACCGATAGGGGCTTCGGCAAACATCACAGGTATCGGTATTCTTCGTAAAGAAGGATACACTGTTAAAAATTCCGATTTCTTCAAGATCGGCATTCCGTTCACATTAGCAGCTATCATACCGGCTTACGTTTATTTGTGGTTGGTGTACGGAATTTGACAATCATGTTTATGGAGAAAAACTATGCGTAAAACAAAAATAGTTTGCACGCTCGGCCCTGCAAGCGAAACGAAAGAAATTATTAAAGGGCTTTGCAAAGCCGGAATGAACGTCGCAAGACTTAATTTTTCACACAATACCCATGCTGATCACCAACACCGCATTGATTTGGTTAAGGAAGTACGAGCAGAACTCGACTTACCGATAGCTATTATGCTTGATACGAAAGGCCCTGAATATCGTATTAAAACATTTGAGGGCGGTAAAATTCTTCTTTCCGACGGAGATCGCTTTGTTTTTACTTCCAATGAGATTGTAGGAAACAGAGAGCGCGTTTCGGTCAGTTATGCAAAGCTCCCCCAAGAACTGTCGGTTGGAGATACTATTCTTCTAAACAATGGGCTTTTGTCCTTTTTGGTTGATAAAATCGACGGAGCAAACATAGAATGTAAGGTTGTATGCGGTGGAGAGCTTTCGGATCGAAAGAGTATGAGTTTTCCCGGCAAGGTTATGAAGCAACCGTACCTCTCAGAACAAGACAAAAACGACATAAAGTTCGGCATTGACAACGGCATCGATTATATAGCATGTTCCTTCGTTTCGTGTAAGCAGGATCTTATTGACGTTCGCAATTATTTGAAGGAAATAGGCGCAGAGGATATCGAATTGATTGCTAAAATTGAAAATCAATCCGGCGTCGATAACATCGAGGAAATCTGCCAATATTGCGATGGAATTATGGTGGCACGCGGAGATATGGGTGTTGAGATCCCATTTGAACATTTGCCCGCCATTCAGAAAAAGCTCATTACAAAATGCCGTATGCTCGGCAAGCGCGTGATTACGGCAACCGAGATGCTGGAATCAATGGTTTCCAACTCGCGTCCCACGAGAGCCGAGATTTCTGATATTGCGAATGCTGTATACGACGGCACAAGCGCAATTATGCTTTCTGGCGAAACCGCAGCAGGTAAATATCCTATACAAGCGGTTGAAACCATGGCGAAAATCGCAGAAACTACCGAAGGAAATATTGACTATAAAAAGCGTTTTCACGATGCGGATTTCCAAATTCGAAATATGACGGATGCAATATCGCATTCAACCTGCGGTATGTCGATTGATATTGAAGCTAAAGCAATCGTCGCTTGCTCGATCTCCGGAATGACTG
Source organism: Candidatus Flemingiibacterium sp. (assembly GCA_045634005.1). Taxonomy (GTDB): domain Bacteria; phylum Bacillota; class Clostridia; order Oscillospirales; family CAG-272; genus Flemingiibacterium. The sequence continues at coordinate 51,894 of JAZQZL010000031.1, forward strand.
CGAGAATGATTTCGCGTTTCCGTTCTCCTGTTTCAATTATTGGTCTTACCACCAATGAAAATACGTGGCGAAAGCTTGCTCTTTCTTGGGGTGTAATTCCTGCAATGTGTGAAACATTTAACTCCACGGACGTATTATTCTATACGGCAAAGAAAATTGCCTCTAAAGAGCTTAGATTAAGCAAAAAAGATAAAATTGTAATTACCGGCGGTGATACCACAGGACATTCCGGTAACACGAATTTAATCAAAATAGACGAGATTTAACATATTTCTCGTTCGTGTCTTAACAAACAAATTCAAGATAAAATTACGATGATATATGTTTATTCATCGGAAAGGAAAACGAATGCGGTCAAAATTTTTTCAAACAGTAAAGGAAACGTTTTATTCTTCGATTCCGCTTGCTGTTATCATCGTAATATGCTTGCTCATAGCGCCGCTAAACTCCGTGGGTGATTATTTCAAAATAATCATCGGGTATATTTGCGTTGTATTTGGTCAATCAATGTTTCTTGTAGGTCTTGAAACAAGCATTCTTCCAATAGGACGAATGGTTGGCGGATCTTTTGCAAAATACAACAAGCTGACATTTGTATTAACGTTTGGTTTTGTGTTTGGACTTCTTGCAACCGTTGCTGAGCCTGCGCTGTCCGTTCTCGCAAAGCAAATCGGCGGAATCATGCCCCTTGTCAGCAGCACGTTATTTATTTGGATAACCGGAACCGGAATTGGCATCGGAGTAGCGATATCGCTCGTGCGAATTGTTAAAAACATCAACATTAAGCTTGTGTTTGCCGTCCTATATGTCCTTGTGTTCCTTCTTGTTGTTTTTTCACCGAATGAATTTATTTCGCTTGCATTTGACGGTAGTGGAGCAACTACGGGCGATGTATCTGTTCCGTTTATATTGGCGCTCGGTCTCGGTATTTCCGCAACATTCTCAAAAAGTAAGACCAATGACGATTCGTTGGGAATAATCGGTATTTCATCCGTCGGTCCAATCATAGCCGTTCTTGTTTACGGAATTATTGTAAAGGCAACTAACGGCGGCACACTTCCTCCCGAAAACGCTTACGATATGAGCACCGAAAATGGGCTTGGCGCAATTCTTTGTGGAAACCTTGGAGACGTAGCACTTGCTGTTTTGCCAATCATACTGATATCAATTCCGTTTCTTTTGTTCTTACTTAAACTGCCGAAAAGAACATTCTTTAAATTGATGCTGGGAGTTATACCGGTATATGTTGGCTTGCTGATTTTCCTTTCGGGTATTGATTTTGGATTTGGTTTTGTTGGTCAGTATATCGGTCAAATGTTCTTTGCACCGTCTCGCCCTGAAAACTTCAAGTGGTTGCTTCTGCTTGTAGGGTTTATTTTGGGGGCAGCAATTACGGTATCAGAGCCTGCAGTTACGGTGCTTGGAGATCAAATTGAAGAATTAACCAACGGACATATCAAAAAACTCACGATAAGATCAACGTTGGCAATCGGAATCGGATTTGCATCACTGCTTTCAATCCTCAAAATTTTAACTGAAGTCAATATACTTTATTTCCTTGTCCCTCTTTACGCACTATCTTTAATTATGATGATCTTTACCCCGAAGCTGTTTGTCGGATTGGCATTTGACTCCGGTGGAGTTACGGGTGGAGCACTTACTTCAGCATTTTTGACACCGTTAACACTCAGCATTGCGCAATCGGTGGCTGCAACTCGCGGAGGAGAGTTATCTATACTCACAAACGGATTTGGTATTATATCTTTTATTTCCGTAACTCCGTTGATCGCTATTCAAGCACTTGGAATTATCTACAACATTCGATTGATGCTTGCGGCTAAAACGGCGAGGGAAACCTTTGAGGATCTTACCAACTTTGTTATGGAAGCAGAAGCTGAATACAGAAAACAAATTACAGGAGAAAGCGAGGCACTCGGAAATGCATGATGTTCAGGTAAATGGCTTGCAATATGTTGTAATTATTGCAGAGCAAAAGGCAAAAAAGAAATTTTTGACACTTATTGATGAGTACGATGCCCGCGGAATTGAAACGGTATATGCACACGGCTCTATGAGTCCAAGTGCGGTCGCTGCAGCATTTGGATTTGAGTCTGTACAAGGTAAGGTAATGATTTCTTGCCTTTTGAAGAACGAAAAAGCGAAAGAACTTATCAACGTTCTTTATAACAAATATCATTTCAATAAACCAAATACCGGTATCGCATTCAGTATCGCGGTTGAAGGTATAGCATTTTAAGGAGGAAGATTTAGAATGAAAGAATTAAAAGCGTTATATATCATAGTCAATGCAGGATTTTCTTCCCAAGTCGTTGAAATTGCTCGTTCCCTCGGATCGACCGGAGCGACCATTATCAATGCGCGCGGTTCTGTGGCTAAGCCCAAAACGATTCTTGGAATTACAATCGATACGGAAAAAGAAATCGTTCTCAGCGTAGTGGAAAAAGATATAGCATTTAAAATTGCTGAAGCTATTAAAGGAAAAGTAGGCGTAGGCACAAATGCCCATGGCCTTTGCTTCTTCCTTCCCGTCGAGATGTCCACGCTCACAATGCACGAGTCGGGATTTGAAGAATAATAATACCGGGGTGACTATGATCAGTGGTCGCCCCTAACTTTTTTGCAACGATTTATTGGATAGAATTAACCACATATAATTCGCCGTTAGTGAAACAAATATTTTCACTAACCTCTTGACAATGGAAAATTTATGTGATATAATAACTCTACATACTGAAACATTTTGTTTCTCGGAGGCGTTATGCGAAGACAAGACGAATCTAAAAAGAGTGTGATACTTGATTTCATTGACGAGTATTACAACGAATATAACGAGATTCCTGCCGTGAGAACTATCGCGGAGGGCACGGGTATTGCTTTGGCAACCGTGCACCGTTATCTGCTCTCTCTTAAAGAAAGCGGCGAGCTTGAATACAACGGTCGCAAGTCGATCTCTACCAAGCGTATCGATTTGGAATCGCGCCATGCGTCTGCTCCCGTTCTCGGTTACGTTCGTTGCGGCGAGGGCGAAGAAGAAACAGAGGAAGTCATCGAGTATATCCGTCTCCCCGAAAGCTTAGTTGGTACTGGCGAGTTTTTCGTGCTGATCCCAAAGGGGGACTCGATGATGGATGCCGGAGTGAACGAAAGCGATTACGTTGTTATCCGCAAACAAAACACAGCAAGCGACGGAGATTATGTTGTTGCTCTTTATGAAGGTCTTAATAATCTCAAGGAGCTTGTTGTCGATAACGGCAGATACATTCTCCGTTCCTGCAACGAGGATAAGGAAACCTAACGAGACTGAAACAATCTCAAGAATTTGTGGGCGATTTGCAAAAGAAAATTCACGGCGCATTAAAACCGGAACAAGCATCATTTTTCTGGAGAGGATGCTTGCATTTCGAAGGATTTTTTTTAGCTCGTTGTC
>JAZQZL010000032.1:0-45627 GCA_045634005.1 Candidatus Flemingiibacterium sp.
TATCCCTCGGGCTTTGCCCGAGGGATTTTTTAGTCGCTTGACAAAATCGCGGCTATAATATATAATGTAGATACAGATTAAAGTTGTGAGGGCGAATATGCTTGAGAAGATAAAACACCCGTCGGACGTGCGTGGGCTTACAAAAGCAGAAACGGACGCTTTTGTCGGTGAAATCCGTCAGACTATAATAGAAACGGTTGCAAAAAGGGGCGGTCATCTTGCATCGAACCTCGGTATGGTCGAGGCGACGATCGCGCTGCACCGAGTGTTCGACTGTCCCGAGGACAGTATCGTTTTCGACGTCGGTCATCAGTGCTATACTCACAAGCTTCTGACGGGGCGGTATGAAAAATTCCATACTCTGCGTTCTTTCGGCGGCATATCGGGCTTTGTAAACCGCGAGGAGAGCGAGTTCGACGTTTTGTCCGAGGGACACTCGGGTGCGTCTATTTCTGCTGCTCTTGGTATCGCGACTGCGAATAAGCTCGCAGGCAACGGCAGATGCGCGGTAGCGGTCATCGGCGACGGCTCGCTCACCAACGGAATGGTGTACGAGGCGCTCAACAACTGCGCGAGCAAGGAGCTCGACCTCGTTATTCTCATAAACGACAATCAGATGTCCATATCGAGTAACGTCGGCGGTCTGCACGACTATCTCTCACGCATACGCACGAGTAACGGCTACTTTACCTTCAAACGCCGCTTCGAGCATTTTCTTTCGGCGATACCGCTTATCGGTGTACCGATGGCAAAGCTTCTCAAGGTGATAAAGGACGCTATCAAGCGAATGTTCATAAAGGACACCTTTTTCGAGGATCTCGGTCTTATATACCTCGGTCCCGTTGACGGACACGATATAAATAAGCTTACGCGTGTGCTGAATGAAGCAAAGGGCAAGCACCGCTGCTGTGTCGTTCATATGACTACTACGAAGGGCAGGGGATACGAATACGCCGAAAACGAGCCGGGTAAATACCACGGTGTCGGCGGCTTCGATGCTTCACGCGGAGCGGAGGACAATACCGCGGAAAGCTTCTCGACTCACGCAGGCGACGTACTTTGCGCTCTTGCAGCTAAGGACGAAAAAATATGCGCTATAACGGCGGCGATGTGCGACGGTACGGGACTTAACCGCTTTAAGGCGGAATACCCCGACAGGCTTTTCGACGTTGGTATTGCAGAGGAGCACGCTATCACGTTTGCGGGCGGACTTGCCGTAGCCGGAATGAAGCCTGCGGTTGCGCTTTATTCGACGTTTTCGCAGAGAGTGTACGATCAGATGCTTCACGACGTTTCGCTTCAAGGTCTGCCGCTCGTGCTGTTAGTTGACCGTGCAGGAATCGTCGCAGGTGACGGCGTGACGCACCAGGGAATATTCGACTATTCTATGTTTTCCTCGATACCGAGCGTCAATATATACTCGCCTGAAACGTATGCGGAGCTTGAAGATTCGATGACGGCGGCGTTTGAGCGGCGCGAGCTTGCCGTGATACGCTACCCGAAGGGCGGCGAGCGCAAGGAGCGAACGGCTATGCGCGCGAGCGAGGAGCTTGCCTATACCGACGGCGTGGAAAACAGCAAGGTTGTTATCGTAACATACGGACGAATAACCGCTGAGGCGGAAAAAACGGCAGGGATGCTTTCTGACGAGCATTCCGTCGGCATTATAAAACTCGTTCGTGTATACCCACTGCCTGTCGACGAGATTATCGCACTCACCCGCAGCGCGAAGCTCGTATACGTTCTCGAGGAGGGAATACGAAGCGGTGGCGTTGGCGAAAAGCTTGCGGCAGAGTATGCAAAGCGCGGCTCGGCGGCACAGGTTACTGTGCGCGCGATCGACGGATATTTGCCGCACGGCGACGTGAAAACGCTTGAGGGCGTGTGTAGGCTCACCGCGAACGATGCAGTTCCGGACATTTTGAGCGTGCTTAACGCCTGAAAATGCGGCGAAATCAAACTTTTTTTAAAAAAGGGTTGCATTTTATAAAATGTTGTGATATACTGTTAATGTAAGATATTAAGTATAAAGGAGAGTGGGTTGACAAAACCCACTCTTAATTTATGCCGCCGCACCCTTGCGGCAGACGGAGAAAATAAGTGAAACAGAGAAAAACATCTAAAAACGTAGTCGGAACCGTTACCGAGGCACTTCGCCCGGTCATTAACGAGCTTGGATACAGCCTTTGGGACGTTGAGTTCGTAAAAGAGGGCGCGGACTATTTCCTGCGCTTCACTATCGACCACGCAGACGGCGTTGATATTAACGCCTGCGAGAAGGTGCATCGCACCATTGATCCTCTGCTTGACGAGATCGATCCTATTGAGGGGCCATATCACCTTGAGGTGTCCTCGCCGGGAATTGAGAGAACCGTCAAATACGATTGGCACTACGAGGTGCTTATCGGAGCGAAGCTTTCGCTTCGACTCTATGCACCTATCGAGGCTGTGCCGGGAACAAAAACGCTCGTCGGCATACTGAAGGCGTTTGATGGGGGCAATATAACCCTCGAAATAGACGGCGCGGATGTTGTAATACCTCATACCGCGGTGTCCAAAGCGAATACCGTATACGATTTTTGAAAAATTAACGAAAGGTTTGGTTATAAAAAATGAATTCCGAATTGTTTACAGCGCTTGAACTGCTCGAGAAGGAAAAGGGTATAGACGTTGACTATATGCTCGAGCGTGTAGAAGCCGCACTCATCAGCGCATACAAGCGCGACACGAACGGACTTGCAAATGTACGCGTTGACATCAACAAGGATAAGCAGGTCATTCGCATGTTTGAGCAGAAGACGGTCGTTGAGGAGGTTACCGATCCCGATCTCGAGATAAGCCTCGAGGACGCACGCAAGATAAGCAAGCGTCACTCTCTCGGCAACGTTTGCGAGATCGAGCTTAAGCCCAAGAACTTCCGCCGCCTGTCCGCACAGACCGCAAAGCAGGTCATCATTCAGGGTATCCGCGAGGCGGAGCGCTCTATGATGATCAAGGAGTATGAGTCCAAGAAGGAGGAGATCATCACCGCTATCGTTGATAAGGTCGATCCCGAGAACGAGGACGTACTCGTAGATACCGGAACAAGCAAGGTTTATCTCAAGAAGATGGATCAGATACCCGGTGAGCACTTTAACGTCGGCGACAGAATCAAGGTTTTTGTAACCGAGGTTATGAAGGAGAGCCTTCGCGGTCCGCTCGTATCGCTTTCGCGTACGGCTCCCGGCCTTGTAAAGCGTCTTTTCGAGCTTGAAATTCCCGAAATTCAGGACGGCACCGTCGTTATTATGTCCATAACACGTGAAGCAGGCTCGCGTACCAAGATGGCGGTAATGAGCCGCGATCCCAACGTTGATCCTATCGGTGCGTGCATCGGTAACCGCGGTATGCGTATCCAGTCGATTACGAGAGAGCTTCGCGACGAAAAGATCGATATTATCAAGTACAGCGAGGATCCCGTTGAGTACATCAGCGCGGCACTCTCGCCTGCAACCGTTAAGGAAGTTGTTCTTGACAGCGAAAAGTCCTGCCGCGTAGTCGTAGATGCTGATCAGCTTTCGCTCGCTATCGGTAAGGAAGGTCAGAACGCACGTCTTGCAGCGCGTCTTACCGGCTTCAAGATCGACATAAAGACCCGCGAGGCGCTTCTTGCAGAAGATGCGGCAAAGCAGGCGTTCATCGACGGCACAGACGATATAACCGAAGCATAAGAGAAATGTATAAACCGAAGAATAAACGGCGTCCGTAAGGCAGAATGTGAATGTCGGACGGAACCGCGATTTGGGAGGAAGCAATATTTTGCAGGAAAACGTTCAGGCAAGACCGAAGAAAAAAATACCCGAGCGCAAATGTCTTGGGTGCAACGTATCAAAGCCGAAGGGCGAGCTTGCGAGAGTAGTCCGTGCACCGGACGGCAGCGTATCGCTCGATCTTACCGGTAAGAAATCGGGACGCGGCGCATACGTATGTAAAAGCGCCGAGTGCCTTAAAAAGTGCAGAAAGCGCAGATGCATCGAGCGCGCGCTTGAGGTAGAGATACCCGAGAGCGTGTACGACGCGCTTATAGAGGAGCTTGCTGAAAATGAATAAAAATACCGGCACCGAGTGTGAGATAGATATAGCGCACACACTCAAAGCGGGTGGCGAAAAAAAGCTGTTGGCTCTGCTTGGATTTGCCGCTCGTGCGAGAGCGATTGTGTGTGGCACAGAGCAGTGCCGTGACGAGATACGCCGCGGCAGATTGCCGCTCGTGATCGTCGCCGCCAACGCTTCGGCTAACACGAAGAAGCGTATTGGAGATGCCTGCAGATATTATGGGTGCGATATGTGTATTGCTCCCACCCCCTCTCTCGAATTGTCGAACAGAATAGGTAAGAGCGCGAATATAGCCGTCATCGGAGTGACCGATATGAATTTCGTGAACGGCATTACCGCACTCTTTGAGTCCGCATCACACTGATATGACTGAAAGGATGATTGATAGAATATGGCAGCAACGCAGAAAAATCAGACTAAAATAAGTGCACTTGCCAAGGACCTCGGCCTTAAGAATAAAGATCTTATCGAGGTGCTTGTAGCGAACGGTATCGACGGAAAGACACATTCCGCGTCGCTTACCCCCGACGAGTTTGATCTCGTTATGAATACGCTTACCGAGCGTACACAAATCGACAGTATGGGCGATTATCTCGATAAGAAATCGAGAATAGTCCTTGAGAAGCCCAAGGCGAAGGAAGAGCCGAAGACGGAAGAGCCCAAGGCAGAGCCTAAGGCCGAGGCTCCTAAAGCGGAAGAGCCCAAGGCAGAGGTGCCCAAGGCTACTGCTCCCAAGGCAGATGCTCCCAAGGCAGAGGTACCTAAGGCTGCTGCACCCAAGGTAGAGCCCAAGGTCGAAGCGCCTAAAGCAGAAGCGCCCAAGGCGCCTGCAAAGCCGGCAGCACCCAAGACAGATGCTCCGAGAACAGAAAACCGCCCGCAGGGTGGACGCGATTTCCAGCCTCGCGACGGACAGCGTCCGCAGGGTGGGCGCGACTTCCAGCCTCGCGACGGACAGCGTCCGCAGGGTGGACGCGACTTCCAGCCTCGCGACGGACAGCGTCCGCAGGGTGGACGCGACTTCCAGCCCCGCGACGGACAGCGTCCGCAGGGTGGACGTGATTTCCAGCCTCGCGACAACCGTCAGGGAGGCGGATTTAAGGATAAGGACAGCGTGAATGAGCGCCGAGTACCCACGTCAAAGCGCGAGCCGGTTCACACCTACACTCGCGGTCAGAATGCAGCGAAGAATACGGGCGAGAGCCGTATCGTAGATATGCGCACCTCCTCCGTTGACCTTGACAAGTACGACGAGCATCTTGAAAATCTTGCGGCGGATACCGGTGTAGACGGACGCGCGCAGAAGCAGAAATTAAAGAAGCAGAACACTCGCGACGTTCGCAGCCAGCGCGAAAAAGAGCGTATGGCTATGGAAAAGATGCGCAAGCAGGGTATCGAGCGTGCAAAGAAGCAGCCGCTTCAGATTACTGTTCCCGACGAGATTTCTGTTGGCGAGCTTGCATCGCGTCTTAAGATAACCGCCGGCGAGGTCATCAAGAAGCTGATGATGCTTGGTGTTATGGCATCTGTAAATGAAATTATCGACTACGACACCGCGTACCTTGTTGCCGATGAGCTTGGCGCAAAGGTAACCAAGGAAGTAGTTATCACCATAGAGGAAAAGCTGTTTGACGAAGCAGAGGACAATGCAGATAATCTTGAGCCCCGTAGCCCCGTTGTCTGCGTAATGGGTCACGTTGACCACGGTAAGACCTCGCTACTTGACGCTATCCGTCATACTAACGTTACCTCGGGCGAGGCAGGCGGGATTACGCAGGCTATCGGTGCGTACCGTGTAAACGTTCAGGGACGCGACATCACCTTCCTCGATACTCCCGGTCACGAAGCGTTCACCGCGATGCGTGCACGCGGCGCGAAGTCTACCGATATCGCAATCCTCGTTGTTGCGGCAGACGATGGTATTATGCCGCAGACTGTTGAGGCTATCAACCACGCAAGAGCGGCAGGCATCGACATAGTAGTTGCAATAAACAAGATGGATAAACCCACAGCTAATCCCGACAACGTAAAGCAGGAGCTTACCAAGTACGAGCTCGTTGCCGAGGAGTGGGGTGGCGACGTTATCTGCGTTCCCGTATCCGCGCTTACCAAGATGGGTATCGAGGACCTTCTCGAAAACGTGCTCCTCGTTGCCGATATGAAGGAGCTTAAGGCTAACCCGAATCGCCGTGCAAAGGGTCTTGTACTCGAGGCTAAGCTCGATAAGGGCCGCGGTCCGGTTGCTACTGTGCTCGTTCAGAACGGTACGCTCAACGCAGGCGACATCGTTATCGCAGGCACGTCGGTTGGACGTGTACGCGCGATGACCGACGATAAGGGCAAGCAGGTTAAGACGGCAGGCCCGTCCGTTCCCGTTGAGATAATCGGTCTTGCCGAGGTTCCCGAGTCGGGTGACGAATTTGCAGCGGTTGAAGACGAGCGTATGGCTCGTGAGCTTGCTGAACAGCGCCGTGAAAAGGCGAAGGACGAGGCGTTCAAGGCGAATGCCAAGGTTAACCTCAACGATCTCTTCGCACAGATCTCCGAGGGTGTTAAGGATCTTAACATCATCGTTAAGGCGGATGTTGGCGGCTCGGCAGAGGCTGTTAAGCAGTCGCTCGTTAAGCTTTCTAACGAGGAAGTTCGCGTCAATATCATCCACACCGCAGTTGGCGGTATCACCGAGGGTGACGTAATGCTTGCGGCGGCGTCCAATGCGCTGATCGTCGGCTTTAACGTACGTCCCGATAAGAGTGCTATTGATAAAGCGGAGAGAGAAAACGTTGAAATCCGCACGTACCGCATCATTTACGAGTGCATCGAGGAAATCGAGGCGGCTATGAAGGGTATGCTTGCGCCGAAGTTCAAGGAAGTTGTACTCGGTCACGCAGAGGTACGTCAGACTATTCACGTTCCGGGCGTTGGTACTATCGCAGGCTCCTACGTTCAGGACGGTAAGGTTTCGCGTAATGCGCAGATCCGCGTTGTACGTGACGGCGTTGTTATCTTCGAGGATAAGATATCCTCGCTCAAGCGTTTCAAGGACGACGCGAAGGAAGTTGCACAGGGCTACGAGTGCGGTATCGGACTCGAGCGCTTCAACGACATCAAGGAAGGCGACGTTCTCGAAGCATTCATTATGGAAGAGGTTAAGCCTCAGTAAAATAAAAAGGAACGCATACCCGAGAGGGTATGCGGTTTTTTCGTGTTAGCGGTGGTTGCTATATTTGCTAAGCTCGGCAACTATCTCTTTGAATTTTGTGGCCTCACGAATACTATCGAAAACGGGATCCTCCATTTCGGAAAGCTGATGTAAGCAATCGTTTTCGGTTATATTATGCATTACACCACCGTACGTCTTCCCTCTGAACAAGAGGCAAGTATATGTCGCGTTCTCATCATATTCGGTATCGTGAATGATAGAATGTTTTTGGGCAAGTGTCAAACACGCCAACGCTTCTTCGGGATGACCGACGTTCATATAGAGCTTTGCGAGCGAGATGTTCGTCCAACCAACGCTTTGTCTGTAAAATCCGAAATTACCATCTTCAAAGAAAACATCTATGATTGACAAAAATTTTTTGTGTATATCAATCATTTCATTGGTCGTAAATGGCACTTTCCCATTATCGAGTGGCGCGTTGTTATGGAGCATTCCCAAATACAAATTGTTAATATCGGCAAAAAGCTCATCTCTATTGATTTCAAATCGTTTGGTGCCGCGATATATTGATGAGAGCAGAGCTTCTCTTGTTAAATATCTACCCGGCATTTGGTTTGCGAGCTCGACCGCTTTTTCTGATTGATTTAATTCCGGATAGGTGAAGCACAATATCTGGACTGCGTTATTTCTCGTTTCGTTGTCGGTGCATTCCGCAATAATGCGATCGCCTAATGAGATGACTTCTGCCGTTAATGTGTCATACTCGTTGGTGCGATCAGGCTCGTGGCGGCTTTTCCAAATACAGCTCATTAGACCGGACATTATTTCATAGTTGTTGGGATATTCCTTCAGAGCGGAACGCAAAATCGCCTCGCCCTCGCTATTGTATCCCAAAGCCCATTTCTTTTTTGCTTCTTCAAGTTGTTCTTTAATGTGTTGTTCTTTTTTCTCAATATCAATCCCAAACAAAACGTCAGAACTCACATCGAAAATATGGCAAAGCGCAGGGATTTGCGATATATCGGGCGACGTTCGGTCACATTCCCACTGCGAGATAGCACGCGAGGTGATCCCAAGATATTCGGCGAGCTGTTCCTGCGTGATGTCCTTTTCGCGGCGTAGGCGTTTAATGGTGGAGCCAATAGACATATAATTTATCCTCCAAAAGTATTCAAAAGCGCTTTTGTAATTCTATTATATCAAATACCGGAAATTATTCCACGAAGTATTTGCAGAGCAAAAGTATAGTAACACTATGATTTTCAAAGATATTATACCACGCCTATCCCACAAATGCAAGCAAAACCGCATACCCTCTCGGGTATGCGGTTTTGCTATTCTATTACACTCTCTTCCACTTAACTCCGCCTGCGATGTCGGTGATCTCGACACCTTTGTCGGCAAGCTCTGCGCGGATAGCGTCGGCTTTAGCGAAATCTTTCGCCTTTTTCGCGTCGCGGCGCGCCATAATGAGCGCTTCGACATCGGCATCGGCTTCTCCCGACTCGGAAATTATCGTAAATTCGCCCGATGCACCTGCCGCTGCAGCCTTTGCAAGCTCTGCACGCTTCGCGGATGCCTTTGCAATGAGGTCAAGACCGAGCACCTTATCAAAGTCCGCGAGAACTGCGAGCTTGGTAGCGTCGTTCGTCGCGTATTTGAGCACGTCGTAAACGGCGGTAACTGCGAGCGCGGTGTTGAGGTCGTTTCCGAGCGCTTCGGTAAACTTCGCCTTGAGCGCGTCAAACGCTGCGGTATCGATCTCGGCGGGCGCGTCCTTGAGCGCGGCGATCTTTGCGATGAGCTTGTTGTAGGTTACGACTGCGTTGTCGAGGTTTTCCCACGAGAACACGAGGTTCTTGCGGTAGTGCGACTGAAGGCAGAACAGACGGTAAACGAGCGGATCGTAGCCCTTTTCTTCGAGCAGGGAAACGGTCAAAAACTCGCCCTTGGACTTGGACATCTTGCCCGAGTTCGTATTGAGGTGATGAACGTGCATCCAATAGTTGCACCACTTGTGACCGAGGTATGCCTCGGACTGCGCGATTTCGTTTGTGTGGTGCGGGAACGCGTTGTCAACGCCGCCGCAGTGGATGTCGAGATCTTCGCCGAGGTGCTTCATCGAGATGCCCGAGCACTCGATATGCCAGCCGGGATAGCCCACGCCCCACGGAGAATCCCACTTGAGCGCCTGATCCTCGAACTTACTCTTGGTAAACCACAGAACGAAGTCGTTCTTGTTGCGTTTGTTCGAATCTTCCTCAACGCCCTCGCGTACGCCGACCTCAAGGTCGTCCTCGGAGAAGTCGTTGAAAATGTAATACTGCTTGAGCTTAGACACGTCAAAATAGATGTTGCCGCCTGCGAGATAAGCGTACTGCTTCTCAATAAGCGTTTCGATTATATGAATGTAGTCGTCGATGCAGTTGGTTGCGGGCTCAACTACGTCGGGACGCTTGATGTTTAATTTACGGCAGTCGTCGAAGAACGCATCGGTGTAGAACTTTGCGATCTCCATAACGGTTTTGTTTTCGCGCTTTGCACCCTTGAGCATCTTGTCTTCGCCCGTATCCGCATCGGATGCGAGATGTCCGACGTCGGTGATGTTCATAACGCGCTTGACGTTATATCCCTCATAGCGGAGTGCCTTCTCGAGAATATCTTCCATAATATAGGAGCGAAGGTTACCGATATGTGCGAAATGGTAAACGGTAGGTCCGCAGGTGTACATCTTTACGATGTCGGGGTTGTTTGGAATAAAATCTTCACGCGTACGCGTGGCTGTGTTGTAGAGCTTCATATTTGTTCTCCTTGGTGTTATGTATAGGATACGCGGCTTTTTTGAAAAAAGCCTGGCAAAAAACTTTAAATTGGCTTCGCCGCCACAGAGTGCTTGGTTAAATAGTAATCCACGGCATAGCCAGCCGAGGACCTCGCCGACACCCGTGTCGGCACCCCGGCGACTGTTTTGCGGTAATCGTTAGATTGCCACATCTTTGGCGTTTGCATCAGAAAAGATGCGAATGTATTATATTCTGTAGGGACAGGCGTCCTCGACTGTCCGTTACTCCTTCTCGGCAAGCTTCTTTTCAAGCTGTGCGATGCGGACGTTCAGCTTGCAGATCTCTTGCGCCACAGGGTCGGGGATATGTACCTGGTCAAGGTCGCAGTTGACTTTCGCGCCCGAGCGTTTTACAACACGAGCCGGAATACCTACAGCAGTGGAGTTTTCGGGTATCTCGTCGAGTACGACCGCATTTGCGGCTATCTTCGAGTTACTGCCGACCTTGAACGGACCGAGCACCTTTGCTCCCGAGCCGACCATTACGTTATCGCCGAGGGTGGGGTGACGCTTGCCAACATGCTTTCCAGTACCGCCGAGGGTAACGCCCTGATATATCGTGCAGTTGTTGCCGATCTCTGCTGTTTCGCCGATTACGACAGCGCTTCCGTGGTCTATGAACAGTCCCTTGCCGATTCTTGCGCCGGGGTGTATTTCAATACCCGTAAAGAACCGTGCGCCTTGCGAAACCATTCGCGCTGCGAAATGGTGATCGTTTTTATAAAGCTTATGCGAAAGGCGATACGCGAGCACTGCGTGGAAGCCCGAATAGAGAAGGGCAACCTCGAGGTCGCTCGTTGCCGCAGGGTCGCGCTCGCGAATGACGCGGATATCGTTTTTTATTTCGTTTGCGGTTTTTTTGAAGCCTTTTTTTATTTTCTCAAGGTCGAAGTCGAAATTGAGGTCCATAATACTCTCCTGATATATTTAAAATGAAAAAACGCCCCAAGACACCGATGGTGTCCTGTAAAGGCGTAGTACGCGGTTCCACTTTACGTTATACTCGACGGATACGAAAATATCCCGCTTCAGTAACGCGAAGCAGACGGACACGGCTACTGCAGATGCATCTGCCATCACCGTATCGGCTCACGGACGCACTTATTACCGTAAAGCTCACTCTGCGCTCACAGCACGCGTTAAACGCGGCGCAGTTCTCTGAAGTGGCTCTTAAGGTATCCTTCCGTTCACAGCCTTTGTGTATACCATTATTATATACTATACTTTTGGATTTGTAAACACCTTTTGGCAAAAAAGTACCAACAAATTTTATTTAATGTATAAACGCGCCCCAGAAAATGCATTTATGCATCAAAAATATTCATTTATGCATATTTCTTATGCATTTTTTACATTCGGCGAAAAAACTTTTTTGTATTCTGATTTCGATTTGTATAGTATTGATATTGCTTTTTGCCGCGAAGTGGTGTAAGATATATACAACGGAGAAATCAAACACGCTAAAACATTAAAAGGAGAAATTTATTATGAAAAAGATTATTGCACTTGTACTCGCAGCCCTTATGGCTATGACGCTTCTCGCTTCCTGCGGTCCCAATGGTAAGACCCTTGCTGAGGTAACCGAGGCAGGCAAGCTTACCGTTGCAACCAGCCCCGACTTCCCGCCCTTCGAAAGCCTTGAGGGTGGCGAGGTAGTTGGTATCGAGGTAGACATTATGGAGCTTATCGCTGCGGAGCTCGGCGTTGAGCTTGAGATCGTACAGATGGACTTCGACTCCGTTCTTCTTGGTATCCAGTCCGCAAAGTATGACTGCGGTATGTCCGGCATCACCGCATCCGAGGATCGCAAGCAGAATATGCTCTTCACCACTCCCTATTACAATGCAGCTCAGGTTATCGTAGTTGCTGAGGGTAGCGAGATCGCCGGTAAGGCTGACCTCGACGGCAAGAAGGTTTCCGTTCAGACCGGTACCACCGCTGATGAAGGCTGCAAGGAGCTTCTCGGTGTTGACAACGTAAGCGCATTCGCAGCAAACGCTGACGCAAAGGCTGCTCTTACCACCGGCAAGGTAGACGCTTGGGTGGTTGATAACCTTACCGCTATACAGATGGTTGAGGAAGGCGACGGCCTTGTAATTCTCGAAGAGAAGATGACTGAAGAGCCCTACGCATTCGCATTCGCATTCGGCTCCGAGGATCTCGTTGCTGCAATCGATGCAGTTCTCACCGAGCTCATCGCTGACGGTACTGTTGAGGCTATCTTCGCAGAATACGGCGAGACCTACTTCAAGCCCTAATCAAGTATAACATTTAACATTGTAGCGGCTCCGCACAATTTTCTGCGGAGCTGCTTCTTGAATTTTCTAAACTCATCGAGGGAAAGGAAAAACACAGATGAGCTGGTTTGACAAGCTTGAAAAGACCTTCATTGAGGGCGAGCGGTATATGTGGCTCGTTGACGGTCTTAAAAACACCTTGATAATTACCCTTGGCGCATTGGCGATCGGTGTTGTTATCGGTGCTATTATAGCGATAATAAAGTATTTTTGCGAGGGAAATAAAAAGCTTCGCATATTCAATTGGCTTTGCGATCTTTATACCACGGTCATTCGCGGAATTCCCGTTACCGTTTTACTTATGGTGTTCTTTTTCGTTATTTTCGTATGGGCGAGGGATGGTGTTCCGGTTGCTATTGCCGCATTCGGTATCAACTCGGGCGCATATATGGCAGAGCTCATTCGAAGCGGTATCAACGCTGTTGATCGCGGTCAGATGGAGGCGGCAAGAAGTCTCGGTATGTCCAAGGGACAGGCTATGGCGAAGATCATTATGCCGCAGGCTATCAAAAATATTTTGCCCGCCATCGGTAACGAGTGTATCGCGCTTTTAAAGGAAACGTCCGTTGCCGGCTACGTTGCCGTAACTGACGTTACCAAGGCGGCTACAAATATCAGAAACAAGACCTTCGATGCAGTAAACCCGATAATTCTTCTTGCGCTTATCTACCTTGCAATGGTAGTTATTATGACGCGCCTTTTGGCAATACTTGAAAGGAGGCTGCAAAAGAGCAATGGAAAATAATATGTGTTCTGAAGCGATAATTCGCGTTCGCGGCCTCGAAAAGTCGTTTGGCGAGCTGTCAGTCCTTCGCGGTATCGACACCGATATTTATAGGGGCGACGTGGTCTGTGTTATCGGCCCGTCCGGCTCGGGAAAGTCTACGTTCCTTCGTTGCCTCAATATGCTCGAGGAGCCTACGGGCGGAAGCATTATTTTTAACGGCGAAGATCTTATGGGCAAGGGTGTAAAGCTTAATGCGCACCGCCAGAAGATGGGAATGGTGTTCCAGCAGTTCAACCTTTTTCCGCATATGACCATACTCGACAATATAACCTGCGCGCCCATGATGCTTAAAAAGGTGCCAAAGGAGGACGCAGAAAAGACGGCGATGGAGCTTCTTTCCAGAGTAGGTCTTACAGATAAGGCGGATAGTTATCCAAGTCAGCTGTCGGGCGGTCAGAAGCAGCGTGTTGCTATCGCGCGTGCGCTTGCGATGAATCCCGAGGTTATGCTTTTCGATGAGCCGACGTCGGCGCTTGACCCTGAAATGGTAGGCGAGGTTCTCGACCTTATGAAGGAGCTTGCCAAGGACGGCATGACGATGGTTGTTGTCACTCACGAAATGGGCTTTGCCAAAGAGGTTGGATCGCGTATATTCTTTATGGATCAGGGTATTATCATGGAAGAAAATACACCTGCAGAGTTTTTTGCAAACCCCAAAAATCCGAGAACGGTTGAATTTTTATCAAAGGTACTGTAATCACAGGCGGCGCTCAAGGGAGCGTCGCTTTTGTTTTGCGCGGCGTTCACGGTTTTGTCAAAAACGGAGCTTTTTGCGCTCAAAATGTAAAATAATTTCTTTGCCGTCATCTGCCATTGACACTCGGTTGCTTATGTGCTAAAATTAATTTATAAGATAAAACAAATTCCGTTTCGGCAGGAGAATAAATCAGCGGGGCGATATTATGAACAACAAATTTCAAAAACGAATAACAGCGCTGTGCGCGGCACTTCTTGCGCTCGTGTCGGCTTTTTTGGCGATGCCCGTCGGGGCGGCTGAGCCCACCGGCAACGTAAATCAGACTATTCCGTCCGTTTCCTCTCCGGATCACGCAGAGGAGTTTCCGACGTCTGCGTTTCCGGACGTCTGTGAGGACGATTGGTTTTTTTGCGACGTTACGCGCCTTACAGAGCTCAAAATACTTAGCGGATATCCGGACGGAAGCTTTCACCCCGAGCGCGAAATAACGAACGCGGAGTTCGTTAAGATGCTGGTGGTTGCTATGGGGACCGACACTGATGTTGAGCTTGATTTTTTGCTTTTCCCCGAGCATTGGGCGTCGGTTTACATATCGCTTGCGTACAAGGATGGAATTCTGACCGATGACGACATTATCGCAGGCTTTGATCCGTCCGCGGCGATCACGCGTGCGGCTATGACCAAAATGATGGTGCTTGCGCTCGGCATCGACGTTGTCAGAATAGACGATCCGTTTTCGGATATTTCCGATGCGTACGCCTCGACTGCGTACAATGAGTATCTGCTGCGCGGATATCTGATGCCTGACGGAAGCCGTATTTATAACGGAGAGGGCAACGCGCTCCGAAGCGAGGCGGCTTCGATAATCGTGCGCGTGCTTGACTACAGCGAGGAGCCGTATGCATATAAGAGGGACGCCATACTTGCAAACGCCGCCGAGAACAAGCTCAACACCGAGTCGGAGCTTATTGACCTTTTCTACGTGCTCAGCCGAGAGTTTATGCGCGAGTTTACGTTTATGAGCGATATTCCGTTTGACACGTGGAAGAATTACTACCGCCACGCCAACGTAATCTATCTTGAGTATTTCTACACGACGTCACTCAGCTGCTCATACGATGCAAAGAATCCCGTTGAATATAATCTGACGCTTCGCTATGCAAACGACGTTGAAGAGCTGAAGGCACTTCACCAAAAGGCGCTTGATAAGGCGGACAAATTTGCCGAAACCGTCATCACGGAGAATATGACCGCTACCGAAAAGGTCAAAGCAATACACGATTATATCATACTTAACTGTGCATACGATTATAACAGCTATCTTGCCGGAACGGTGGCCTTCGAGGCACGTCTTGCCGCAGGAGCGCTTTGTAGCAGATCGGCTGTGTGCCAAGGCTACGCCGCGGCGTTCAATATGCTATCAAGGCGCGTTGGAATTCGCTCTGTCGTAGTTACCGGCACCGCGCCTGCAAGTAACGACGAGCACGCGTGGAATATGGTGCTGATCGACGGACGTATATACCATATCGACGTGACGCACGACGATCCCGTGCCAGATATGACGGGACGCATAAGCTACCGCTACTATATGCTCTCCGATGCGGAAATGAGTGAGCTTGGATACGTTTGGGACAAGAGTCAGTCTAATTTGAAATATTTCTATTAAGCAAAAGCATGGCAGAGGTTTTGCCTGCGAGCAACAGACAAAATACTGCCCCGAAAGGATAACGGATATGGAAAGCACCACAAAGACCGATACGCCGCGCGATTTTTCAAACGTACGCTTTGCGGATATTGATGCCGAGAAGGCGTATTCCGCCGCAAAAAAGCTGACGGACAGGATCGAAACCGTTATAATAGGCAAGCATCGCGAGGTGAAGCTGCTTGTAACGGCGCTTCTTGCGGGATCGCACGTGCTCATAGAGGACGTACCCGGCGTCGGCAAGACGACGCTTGCGGCGGCACTCGCGTTATCGGCGGACCTTGAGTTCCGACGCGCGCAGTTTACCCCCGACGTTACAGCGGCTGATATTACGGGATTTAACATCTACAACCGCGCCGCAGAGCGCTTTGAATTTATGCCGGGACTTGTTATGACCAATATACTTCTCGCCGATGAGATAAACCGCGCGTCGCCGAAAACGCAGTCGGCGCTTCTTGAGGCGATGCAGGAGAGAAGGGTTACCGTAGACGGCAAAACGTACGATATACCGAGCCCGTTTATGGTTATTGCAACGCAGAATCCGTCGGGATTTGTCGGCACGTTTCCGCTCCCCGAGGCACAGCTTGACCGCTTTGGAATCAAGCTTTCGCTGGGTTATCCTACGGCCGAGGAGGAAGTGCGCATCGTGGCACAGAATCAGGGAACGGACGCTGCCCGTGATATAAAGCCCGTTATCAGCGCATCTCTTTTGTCGTTCCTTCGCGCGCTTGTTACCGACGTGCACGTCGATGAGGAGATATACAGATATATAGTTGCGCTTGTTTCGGCAACGCGTACACACGCGGCTGTTGCGCTTGGAGCGAGTCCGCGTGCTTCCATCGCATTGAAGGGGCTTGTGCAGGCGTACGCGTTTATGAATTCGAGAAATTACGCTCTGCCCGAGGACGTTTACGAGATCTTTGGCGCGTGTGTCGGGCACAGACTTATTCTGAAGCAGGACGCGCGGCTTCGCGGCGCGAGCATCGATACGGTCATCGCGGACGTGCTTCGCGGCGTGAAAATTCCGTATAAGGGAAAACGCTGATGCTTACGAAAATAAAAGCTTTATTTGAACGCCTGCCGATAGGCTTTACCGCGCAGGCGCTTCTTTATCCTGTGATTCTTGCAGGCGCGCTGATTTTTGCACAGATAGATAAAACTGCGCTGTCACACACGGTGTTTGTGTTTGTGCTTATCCTTCCGTTAGGGGCGATTTTGCAGATAGGCGTGGCGGCGCTGTGCGTGCGCGCATCGGTTCGTCTGTCCCAAACCACGGTCGAGAAGAAGACGGTGGTATCCCTTTTCGCAAACGTGACCAACAAGGGACCGCTTCCCGTTGCGTTTGCCGAGGTGGAGCTGATGCTGCCGAGCGAGCGTATATCTCACTCCGATGCCTCACGGGTGGTAATGACGCTTTTGCCTTTTTCGAGCGGTCAGATAGCGCGCGGTATTGAATTTTTACGCCGCGGCGAATATGAGGTCGGCATATCGCACATATACGTGTACGATTTTACCCGATCGGTGAGATTTCGCGTGAAGGCGGATAAAACGCAAACGGTGTTCGTGCTTCCGAGAAGGCTTTCGCTGTCGGCGCGAGATGCCTATGCAGAGGGTGAGGGTGCTCACGTAGGCACACCGTCGCACAATACGGATAGCGCAGAAGCATTTGATACGCGCCTTTATGCCGCAGGCGACAGCCTGAAGCGCGTGCATTGGAAGCTGTCGAGCAAATCGGAGGATATTATCGTCCGCGACAGCGCCGTTCCGCTTGGTGCTGACGTATGGGTGATGTGTGACCTTGAGCCGTACTTCGGCGGAGCGTATGACGGGCTTCGCACTCCGCTCGAGGAAAACTGCGGGGAAATAGATTACATATGCGCAGACGCCGTCGTTGAAATGGCGCTCGCTATCACGCTTCGCGAGCTTCGCTCACAAAACACAGTCGTGCTTTCGTGGGTAGAGGGCGGCGAGGCAGTGTCGGTACGCCTTGACTCGCTCGCCGACTACGATTCGGCGTTTCGCAGACTCGGCTCTGCAGACCTCGACGAAGCGGCAGGGCATATCGCCCGTATACGCGATACCGACTATACCGATGGGGCGCGGCCTATAATTGTGTGCCCGTGTCTTACGGCACAGCGCACGAGGGAATACCGTGCGTATTTTGGCGGCAGTTCGTCCTTCGGTGCGCCCGAGCTTCACATTTTTGAGGACGCCGCGCTCTTTTTGGCGGACCAACCTTTACCCCTAAAGCATATTCGTGAGCTTGCATCAGCAGGCTTTGACGTCATAAAATTTAAACCCTGACGAGGTAACTTCATTGAAAAAGCAGCATAGGATCGGGCTTGTTATGCCCGAAACACAGCTTGACAACAGAAAACCTTATCTGCGCCTTCTCGGATATATTTCAAGGGTGGCGCTTGCTTTGCTGTGCACGTATGGGCTTGCTCTTTTTACCTTCGATGCCGCCGGCGCTGAAATTGACCGCGGTACGGTATTCGCCATATCGGCGACCGTGTGCACACTGCTTGGCGCGATGCTTTGTACGAAGCGGCTTTTTGCGGTGGGCGCGGTGGTGCTTGTGTTCGCATTTCTGATGCTCGTAGGTTCGCAAGGCGGAATATTCGAGGTGCTTTGGCTTACGGTAATTACTGCGTATAACATATGGCTCAGGCGCCTCGATGCGCTTGAGTATTACGGCGCAGAGCAGAGAATTGTTGATATTTCAGACAGGCTTGGCGAGCTTGACGAGAACAGGCTCGTTTTCCTTGCCGCTTTGCTTATCGTTCTGATTTTTGGCATTATCAGCGTCGCGTGTACTGTAAGACGCGCACGCGTGGTGCCGTATTTCGGCGTGTCGGTCGTTCTGGCGGCTACTATGATAGCGCTTGGTGCGTGTGAGGATATTACGGGGTTTGCATTTATGCTCGCGTCGCTTTGCGGCGTTGCGGCGCTGTTTGTGTACGACGGGGTATATTGCTCCAAAAAGTATATTGGAAATGAGCTTGGCTTTTCTAAAAAATCTCCCGATACGCGCAGTGAGATAAACCACGTTATTCGCGTGAACTCGAGCGTGGGTGGATTTACGGGTATCGCCGCGGCGCTTACAGCGCTCGTGCTTTTGATAATCCCGATGCGGATAAGTGAGCCTATGTCGGATATTCCGGCTATATCAAGCACAGCGGTAAAGCTCGAAAACTTTATAAGTGCTGTGGCGCACGGCTCGTCAGGCGGTGTGAGTGCCATTTTTGGCGATAATGCGGCAAACGACATTCGAAGCGCCGCGGCACAGCGCCGAATATTCACAGGCAAACGAATTTTCAAGGTACACAGCGGCGTAAATATGCCCATATACCTTCGCTCGTGGGTGGGCAGAGATTACATTGACGATGGCTGGCACACCGCTGCCGAGGACGAGCTCTCGGAGTACCGCTCGACGTTTGGCACGGGCTTTTCACACGAATTCCTCACCGCCGAGCTGCTTCGGGCGATAGATCCGTCGCTTGTGGCAACACCACAAGGCGGGAATGCCACATCGAACCACTCCGAGCTCGGTTACGTCAGCGCATACGTGCATATAGATAAAAAATCTCCGACCGAGTCGCTTTTGTATCTGCCCTCGTACACGGATCAGAGAATGCGCCTGCTTGCATACGGCTCGCGCACCGACACGTACTCACGCGGATATGCGAATTACTACGACGGAATATTCAGCTCCGCCGATTACGTTTTGGTTGACGACTACACGGTGTTCGCGCATTTACAGCTTCCGCCGAGTGACGGCAGTATACTCTCCGTATCCGCTTTGGTAGCAGAATATGCAAGGCAGTACGATCTGCTGTTCGAAATGCGAAGGCTTATATCGTCGGGCGGTGACGAGGACGACGTTCGCGGCTTATACGAGAGCCTGGCGGATGCAGAATTTACACAGCCGCACGCCCTATCCGACACTTATACGTTCCCGAGCGGCGAAAGCTCGCTCGCATACCGATATGCATACACGATGGGCACCGCACAGCGGCGTGAGGTAGATGCGCTTGTCGACAATCTGCCGCTCTACCGAGATTTCGTTTACGAGAATTATTTGAGCGGCTGTGAGCGCTTTGCGTCGTTTGAGCGGCTTGTGGGTGAGATATGCGGTGCCACGGGTACGGAGCTTCGCAAAAAGGCGGAGAGCTATACAGGAAGGCACGAGATCGTTGCAGCGGTCATACAGTATCTTTCGGAGAATATGGTCTACACGCTTGAGCCGAGTACGCCGAGCGTCCTTCGCGCGTATTCGAACGCCGCTGAAACGTTTCTCTTTGATACGAAGGAAGGATACTGCGTGCAGTACGCGAGTGCGGCGGTTATGCTTCTGCGTGCGGCGGGAATACCTGCACGATACGCCGAGGGCTACGTTGCATACGGCTTTGGCACATCGCCTGAGGGCGATATTGGCAAATATGAGGTAACTGTGCGCGACAGTAATGCGCACGCGTGGGTTGAGGTGTACTACGATTATTACGGCTGGATAACGTACGAGGCGACCTCGTCGCACGTTGTTGGCGATACCGTTGACGTTGGCGCGGATATCTCCCATAACGCTGATACCTCTGATACCCCCGACACGACAATACCGCCTGATACGGCGCCGACCGATATAGGCGCAAAGGATACGGCGACCACTACGCCCATAGTGAGCGGCGAGAGAGATGACGATACGGATTTGCCAAAAGAGCAAGGCGGAGTTCGCGTAGGCGTTGTAGCTTTGGTGCTTGTGGCGGCATTGGCGGCGACGGGCGCTGTGGCTGTTGCTTATCGCGGTGGGGCAATTGAAAAGAAGAAGCTTGAAATAGCAGAGATCGCGCGGCGCGGACTTGTTGGCGAGCGTGATCGGAGCGATACCGCAGAATATATCGGCGACGAGATTATGAAGCTATTAAAGCATCTTCGCCTCGCGCCCGAGAACGGCGAGAGAGCGACTGCATTTGCAGGGCGTGTTGACGGAGTGCTCGGAGCGCTTGGCAAGCAGGCGTTTTCGGGGGTGATGCCGATAATTCAAAAAGCGGAATTTTCGGGTGAGGTGACAAAAGACGAGCTTGCAGCCGTTGCGGATTACTACGTATCACTCTATGGAATTCTCCCGAAAAAAGCAAGTCCTTTTGCACGCGCATATATAAAATACAGCGCAGCTTTCCACAAATAAAAAAATGCACCGCGCGAATTATCGCGCGGTGTTATTTTGTCGGTATTTACTCGGCGTTACACCGATTTTATCTTTAAAGACACGGCTGAAATAGGTTATATCCGAAAAGCCCGACTGGGCGGACACGTCCGATACGGAAAGAATGCTGTATTCTAAAAGCTGCTTCGCTATATTCAGGCGGTAGTCGAGTATATACGCCGCCGGTGAAATTCCGTAGGCACTCCTGAAAAGATCGGTAAGGCGCCTTGTTGATACGCCGTAGATGTCCGCGAGGGCTTCGTTTGAGATGGATTCTTTAAAGTGCTCGCGGATATAATCGGTCACGCGCTGAAGGCGGTCGTTTCTTGGGTGATAGCATTCGCCTCGAAGGGCGTCAACAGAGTAAAGAAGCTCGTACGTCATTGACATTATGCGGTGGCGGTCCAATGGATCAAAACGCATACAAACCTGATAAAGCCGCTCGAAGGACGTTTTCAGAGCAGGGCTTTTCGCGGCTATTATAAAGCTTGGAATATCAATGCTTTCCGCTGTCGTAAAGTGTATCGCGATAGACTCGCCGACCTCTCGCTGAACGACGGAAAAGGGTTCGCTTTTGTTAAAAAAGAGAACGGTATCTGCTTTGACTGCGAGCGTGCGGTCGCCAAAATCGTGAGGGAAGTCGCCGGAGATCTGATATGCGAGAATGTGATGGCCGCGTGTGCCGGAAGACCAGCTTTTTTCGCTTGTTTTGAAATGCACTGCCGCGATGACATCTGATATAGTTATATTATTAAATTCCATTTGCTCGCCTCCTTTTAGATAAGTATATCACTCGGCGCACAAAAAGTAAAGCGCTTTGAAAAAATATGTTTCCGAAAAGTGCAAAATTTCCGCATAGTGTATTGTGGATTCGCGTTGCGGGTGATATACTCAAAATATAATCTCACGGAGGTGCAATTATGGGCTTTGAAAAGCTTCGCGCGGAGCTGCGCGATTTTTACGGTAACGTTCTTGACGACAGAGCGGACGCGTTCAACGTCACCTGCACAGCAGAGCTTGAGCGCAGATACAGGGAAGATATGAATGCATATCAGATGAAGGCGCTCCAGTATGAAACGATAGTGGAGATGTGCGAGCCCGTGATATTCGACAATTCGCCCTTCTACTATGAGATCGGCACAATGGTGTCGCACTGTGACGGCGCGAATATCTGGCGCGGCGGTCACGAGCACGCGGGCGGATGGACGTTCAGGAGAAACCGCCATATTTATGCGGACACTTTCCCCGACTTGCTTGAGCGTGCGCGCGCACAGAAGCGCAATCAGCTGTACCTCATTTGCGGCGATTTCTCTGACGAGCTACAGCATCATCAGTTTAACTACCGCCCACTTTTCGAGCACGGACTTCGCGGCGTATACGAAAAAGCGCTCGCACAGCTTGAAGGGGCACAAACCGATGAGGAGCGTGACTATTTAAACGCGACCGTGACAGGGCTTTTGAGCCTTAAGCGCCTTGCGGAGAAATTCGCCGAGGCGGCGGAAAAGCGCCTTGAAACGATCGCGGACGAAACCGCGCGTAAAAATGCCGAGCTTATTGCTAAAACTGCTCGCAGAGTACCGTGGGAAGCGCCCGAAACGCTCTATGAGGCGCTCAACACATTCACGTTTATGCGGAAGGCTTGCGGCGCGCTCGAGGGTATCGGATACAACACCTTCGGACGTCCCGATCTTGATCTTTATCCGCTTTATAAGCGTGAGCTTGAACGCGGTGACATAACCGAAGAAGCGGCGCGTGAGCTTATCGCGAAATTCCTTATTACGTGGGATTCTCACTACGATCACGATATGAAGATGGTTGGCTATGCCGACCACGAATTCGAGAACACGTACGTGCTCGGCGGCTGCGACAAGGACGGAGCACCCGTGTGGAACGATCTCACAAGGCTTTTCATCTCAGTAAACAGAGAAGAGAAGATAATCTATCCGAAAATAAAGGCGCGCTTTGGCTCTGATTCGCCGAAGGAATATCTCGACGAGCTTAACAAAGCCGTGCTTGCGGGGAACAGCGCGATACTTTATCAGAACGACAATATGTGCATTCCTGCGCTTGTTAAGGAAGGCCGTACGATAGAGGAAGCGCGTGACTTCATCGTGTCGGGCTGTTGGGATATGAAGTGCAACGGCATCGAGAAGCCCGATATGGGCGCGTACGTAAACATTCTTCGCGTATTTGAGATGTCCGTTCACAATGACCGCGAGCGAATGGAGGCGGCGAAGATAGAATTTACGCCGTTCGATAATGCCGAAAGCTTTGACGAGCTTTACGCAACAATGATGAGCAACTTCAGGCATCTTTTTAAGGAACGCGCAATGATTACAGCGATCGGAGCGCCGCTTCGTACGAAGGTTGACCCGCTTATGCTCACGTCGATGACAATGGAAAGTTGCCTTGAAAAACGCAAGGATTTCACGGGCGGCGGTGCAAAATACAGCGACGAGGGCTTCCTGTTTGTCGGTTTCCCGAATATCGTCGACTCGCTTATTGCTATAAAAACGCTGTGCTTTGACAAAAAGATATGCACGCTCAGCGAGCTTCTCGCGGCAGTTCGCGCGGATTGGCAGGGATATGACGAGCTTCGCCGTGCGGCGCTTTCGTGTAACTGTTGGGGCGATGCGAGCGAGGTTTCGTCCGCGATGGCGACACGTCTGTGGGATGATCTTTACGCCGCGCTCGACGGGCTTCCGACGAGATTTGGCGGCAAGATCGGTATGGGGCATATGACCTACACAGAGATACGCTTCTGGGGTGAGATGACGAAGGCTACGCCCGACGGACGTCTTGGCGGAACGTATTTCTCGCAAGGACTTACTCCGTCGCGTCTGCACAAGATAGATTCGGCAACAACCGTTGTTGCAGCGGCGCGTGCGCTCGATTTCTCGAAGTGCGCGACAAGCTCTGTTGTCAATATGGTGCTCCCTGCGGCACGAATGACACCCGAAATATTTGAGTCGCTGCTTCGCGGGGTAGCGGTCAGCGGCTTCCAATCGCTTCAGCTCAACTGTGTAACGAAGGAAGAGCTACTTGATGCGCAGATGCACCCCGAGGATCACGACGATCTCGTTGTGCGCGTGACGGGATTCTCGGCGAAGTTCACCGCGCTCTCCGAAGGCTGGCAGGAGGAGTTCTTGTCGAGGAATTTTTATGAAGGATAAACGTGTGGAAGGAGAACGCGGCTTTTTTGAAAAAAGCCTGGCAAAAAACTTTATACAACACATTCGCTAACAGAGGCTTTGGCTAAACTGTAGTCTGCGACTGTCCGCTCTTGATTCAATCCCACAAATAAAACGAAAAAACCGTCGCATTTGCGACGGTTTTTATCATAGCTAAAAATTAGCCAAGCTTTGCATAGTTGACCTTTACACCGGGGCCCATAGTCGAATCGACTACGCAGCTCTTGATGTTCTGACCCTTGGTTGCAGCGGGCTTTGCCTTGATGATGGCGCCGAGGAGAGCGTTGAAGTTCTCGCCGAGCTTTTCAGCACCGAAGGATGCCTTGCCGATGGGGCAGTGAATGATGTTGGTCTTGTCGAGACGATACTCGATCTTACCAGCCTTAGCTTCAGTAACAGCCTTTGCAACGTCCATGGTAACAGTACCAGCCTTGGGGTTAGGCATAAGGCCCTTAGGACCGAGAACCTTACCGAGACGGCCGATAACGCCCATCATGTCGGGAGTTGCGATGATGATGTCGAACTCGAACCAGTTTTCCTGCTGGATCTTTGCAACATAATCCTCTGCGCCAACGTAGTCAGCGCCTGCCGCTTCTGCTTCCTTTGCCTTATCGCCCTTCGCGAAAACGAGGGTGCGAACGGTCTTACCGGTACCGTTGGGGAGTACTACGGCGCCACGAACCTGCTGGTCAGCGTGACGGGAGTCAACGCCAAGGCGAACGTGTACTTCTACAGTCTCGTCGAACTTTGCCTTTGCAGTCTGGCAAACGAGTGCGAGAGCTTCAGATGCGTCATAAAGCTTGGTCTTTTCGATAAGCTTTATGCTCTCATTGTATTTCTTTCCAGTGCTCATTGTTTAACTCCTCCTTATTCCTCGACGGTAATGCCCATGCTGCGAGCAGTACCAGCGACCATGCTCATTGCAGCTTCGAGCGAACCTGCGTTGAGGTCTACCATCTTGGTTTCAGCGATCTGCTTAACCTGATCCTTGGTAAGCTTAGCTACCTTGGTCTTGTTAGGTGTAGCGGATGCAGTCTCGATTCCGCAAGCCTTCTTTATAAGAACAGGTGCGGGAGGAGTCTTGGTGATGAAGGAGAACGAACGGTCAGCATAAACGGTGATAACTACCGGAATGATAAGACCGATATCCTTCTTGGTTCTTTCGTTGAATTCCTTAGTGAATACAGGAATAGCAACACCGTAAGCACCGAGAGCGGGACCAACGGGGGGAGCAGGAGTAGCCTTTCCTGCGGGCAGCTGGAGCTTAATGTAGCCCATAATCTTCTTTGCCATGATAAATGTACCTCCTATTGTGGTAGCGAAGCCTTTTTGGCTTCTGTTGAATTTTCGGGAGAATTTTTAGTGGTTTTCTCCCTCCCACGTTTGAGGATTAACCTCATTCGTTCACAAGAGTGATAGCATCCGTATCGAGTTCGAACGGAGTATCTCTTCCGAACATATTGACAATAACCGTGACCTTCTTCTTGTCATCGGAGATCTCTTTGACTACGCCGCGGGTTCCCTTAAGCGCACCGTCGCGGATCTCAACGGTATCATCAATATTAAAGCTGACAACGACCTTCGCTGCGCCTGCCTCGATGCCCATTGCGGCAACCTCGGCTTCCGTCAGCGCGGTAGGCTTGGATCCCGGTCCTACAAAGCCTGTAACGCCGCTGATATTTCTGACGACATGCCATGTTTCGTCAGTCATTACCATTTTTACAAGCACATAGCTCGGGAATATCTTTTCCTCGACCTCTTTCTTGGTCTCGCTGTCGATATAGGTTTCAACCGGGATGCGAATGTCTACGATGACATCCTGAAGTCCGCGGTTTTCGACGATTTTTTCAAGGTTCGTCTTAACCTTGTTTTCGTAGCCGGAGTAGGTATGTGCTACATACCATCTCTTTTCGCCGGTTGCGTCGTAAAGATCACTCATTGATGATCCTCCGTGCCGTTACTTAAATTATATAAGTCCGCCGAGTGCGCGAAGACCCTCGGAGAACGCTATATCAAGAACGCCGATTACAGCGCCTACAATAACGACCGTGATAGCTACGACAACGAAATTCTTGAGCGTGTCCTGTCTGGACGCCCAGGTGACCTTGCCAAGCTCAGCCTTGTACTCGCGAAGGAACTTGCCCATACGAGAGAACACGGACGGCTTTTTAGCTTTCTTTTCGATTTCCGCCATTAGTTGATCCTCCAATCAATTATTATCGCTTAAGCGATTACTTTGTTTCCTTGTGAAGGGTATGCTTGCGGCAGAATTTGCAGTACTTGTTCATTTCAAGTCTGTCGGGGTCATTCTTCTTGTTCTTCTTTGTGTCGTAGTTTCTCTGCTTGCATTCAGAGCAAGCAAGTGTAATCTTGACTCTCATTTTTTCGGCACCTCCCGATTAGATTATGCGAGGGTTGTCCCCACGCACGTTAGAAACTGTGACAACGTCGCCGTTACATGGCAGCGTGCGACATAGTCACGTACCTCCCTCTCGAAAGCGAACTGTTTTCACACAAATCTCGCGGCGATTTTTGCGCAAAAAAAGAACCCTCTCGCAGAGGTAGAAATATTGTACCACACTTTTACGGTTTTGTCAATAGCTTTTTTGAAAAAAGTTTTTTGGGGGATAATATATTATTGAAATAAAACATTTGACGGCGCGCCGAAACTGTGATATACTATACTCATAACCACAAAACTACAACAGGCAGGGATATATGAACACCGAATTTTTACCGCTTACGCGCGCCGATATGGATGCGCGCGGATGGGACCGTCCCGATTTCGTATACGTCACGGGTGACGCTTACGTCGATCACCCGAGCTTTGGCGTTGCAATAATCTCGCGAGTTCTCGAGGCAGAGGGCTTTCGCGTTGCTATACTTTCACAGCCCGACTATAAATCCTGTGACGCTTTCCGCGAGTACGGCAGACCGCGACTCGGCTTTCTTGTGACTGCCGGAAATATTGACTCTATGGTCGCGCACTACACCGCATCGAAAAAGCGCCGCTCTAACGACTATTATTCGCCCGGCGGAAAGATGGGCGGAAGACCCGACCGCGCGTGCATCGTTTACTGTAACCGTATCCGCGAGGCTTACGGTGACGTGCCGATAATTCTCGGCGGCCTTGAAGCATCGCTTCGTCGCTTTGCGCATTACGATTATTGGGACGATAAGGTGCGCCGCTCTGTGCTTATCGACTCGCGTGCCGATATTCTCACCTACGGTATGGGTGAAAATATTCTTCGCCGCATCGCCGCGCTTCTTGATAAGGGCGTGCCGATCAAAAAGATACGTGACGTACGCGGCACGGTTTACGCCGCCGCGAAGGGAGACGCGGTACATTTCGAAGTTGCGGGCTCGTGGGATTACGATGAGATCAAAACTGACAAGAGAGCCTATGCCGAGGCGTTTGGCGTACAGTACCGCAACACCGATGCGATAAGCGGCAAGGCGATGGTTGAATATTACGACAACAAGCAGCTTGTTCAGAATCCGCCGATGCCTCCGCTTGAACGAGAGGAGCTTGACACGGTCTATGCTCTGCCGTACACTCGCCGCTATCACCCGTCATACGAAGCCGTTGGCGGCGTACCCGCGATAACCGAGGTCGAGATGTCGGTGACGCACAATCGCGGCTGCTTTGGCGCGTGTAATTTCTGCGCGCTCGCCTTCCATCAGGGAAGAACCGTGCGCTCACGCTCAATTGAATCCGTCGTTGAGGAAGCAAAGAAGATAACCGCCTCACCGAACTTTAAGGGATATATTCACGACGTTGGCGGACCTACCGCAAACTTCCGCTATCCTGCGTGCGAAAAGCAGCTTAAAGCGGGCGTTTGCCAGAATCGCAAGTGCCTTGCTCCGAAGCCGTGTGCGCAACTTGTCGCAGACCATAGCGAGTACATCGAGCTTTTGAAGCGAGTGGAAAGCCTTCCGAAGGTTAAAAAGGTGTTCGTTCGCTCGGGAATCCGCTTCGATTACGTGCTTGCCGACAAGGATGAAAGCTTTTTCAAGAAGCTTGTACGCGATCACGTGAGCGGACAGCTTAAGGTTGCTCCCGAGCATTGCTCGGCGCACGTGCTGTCGTATATGGGCAAGCCGGCAGTTGAGAGCTTTGAGGCGTTCAAGAAACGTTATTTTGAGCTTACAAAGAGCTTTGGTAAGGAGCAGTATATCGTACCGTACCTTATGTCAAGCCACCCTGGCAGCCGTATGGAGGACGCAGTCGAGCTTGCACTGTACCTCAAGAAGTGGGGATACGCGCCTGAGCAGGTGCAGGACTTCTACCCGACGCCCGGCACGGCTTCGACTGTAATGTATTACACCGGCATTGATCCGCTCACGATGAAGAACGTGTACTGCGTGCGCGACTATAAAGAAAAGCAGATGCAGCGTGCGCTCTTGCAGTTTAACCGTCCCGAGAACGCAAATATGGTGCGCGAGGCGCTTAAAAAGTGTGGACGTGAGGACCTTATCGGATATGGCGAGGGCTGTCTTGTGAAGCCTGCGCGCGGTGGTGGCGGACAGGAGAAGCGTACGGCTTCCGCGCCGTCGCGGCGTGACGGCGGGCGCGGCACGAAGGATAAACGCGGAGCTTCAAAAAAAGCTACCGGCCCGACTAAAGGCGGTAAGCACCCGAACGACAGGAAAAAGTCGACGAATAAGCCGAGGCATTAAGGCTATTATAAGATTACATTATTCTTACAAAACCCGAAAGTCTATTGAATTTTCCGCGAGGTTGGTGTATTATATAATTAAGAAATAAACGAGGCGAACACTCGAAAGGAATGATTTTAGTGCCAATGCAAACAGCAGACCGTGAGGAGCATATGTCGCAGGATAGGTCCAAGACCTTGACCTTCACCGTTCCCGAGGACAGAGAGGACGAAACAAGACGCACGCTTATCACTATATACGAGGCTCTTCGCGAAAAGGGTTATAATCCGATAAATCAGATCGTCGGCTATATTCTTTCGGAGGACCCCACGTACATCACCAACTATAAGAACGCACGCAGCCTTATTCGCCGCATTGACCGCGACGAGCTGCTCAATACTCTGGTCAGAGATTATCTTGGAGTTTGATGCTTTCTATGGAAATTATTGATCTTCACAATTTTGAGAGAGAGGAGAGCGTCAGCTCTCCTCTCTCTGTAGCGCTTGGAAATTTTGACGGTGTTCACGTCGGACACGCGGCGCTTATATCGCGCGCGGTCGAGTATGCGCGCGAGCATGGGATAAAATCCGCTGTCTGGACCTTTTCGGACGACACTGCGGATATTCCGAGCAAATCGGGCGCAAGGAGTATCACCTCGACAGAGCAAAAGCTCGATGCGTTCAAGACCCTTGGCGCCGATTATGCTATTCTTGTGCCATTTTCCGAGGTGCGCGATTTTTCGCCCGAGCGCTTCGTTCGTGAGATCCTTATAGAAAAATGCAGAGCTGTGTGTTCCGTGTGCGGCTTTAATTTCCGATTTGGACACGGCGGCACGGGTGACAGCGCGGCGCTTGCAAGGCTTATGTCACCGCGTGACTGTATCGTTGTGCCTGCGGTGTACGTTGACGGAAACGTAGCAAGCTCGACGGCGGTGAGAGGTCTTATCGAAGCAGGTGACGTTGAAGGCGCGGCAAAGCTGCTCGGACGCGCGTTTTGTATTGAGGCGCCTGTTGTTGAGGGCAAGCAGCTTGGGCGCACTATCGGAATACCGACGGTTAACCAGAACTTTAAAGACGGATACGTTATTCCGAAAAACGGCGTGTATGCGTGTACTGTCAGAATTGACGGGGTGGACTATCGCGGAGTTGCAAACGTTGGCGTCCGCCCGACTATCAAAGACGACGGACACAAGATCAACTGCGAAACGCATATCATCGGCTACGAGGGCGAGCTTTACGGTAAAAGCGTTAGGATCTCTTTTGGGCGCCGCCTTCGCGATGAGATAAGGTTTGGCGGCATTGATGCGCTTCGAGCGCAGATACAGCGCGATATTGCGGCAACGGAAGATTATTTTTCAAGATAACACGAGGACGGTATGAAAAAAAGTATTATATCGGCGACGCTTCTCGCCGTTATGGCATTTCTGATGATCATTCCCGCGCTTGCCGATGAGGCAGAGGAGGGAATTGTCGATCCGCCGATTATTGAAAACGTCGGCGCGGCAACCGTATATAATATTGAAAACGATATCTATATCTATGACCACAATGCGGATAAGGTGATATACCCTGCGTCAACTGTCAAGCTTATGACGGCTATCGTTGCCGTTGAGGCTCTCGGCGGCGAGCTTTCGCGAAAGGTGACGGTTTCGAGCGCCGCGCTTGATGGTGTGCGCGGAAACAATATCGCGCTTAAACGCGGCGAGGAGCTTACAGTAGAGCAGCTCCTGCTTGCACTTATCTGCGGTAGTGCCAACGATGCGGCGAACATTCTCGCCTTTGAGGTGGCAGGCAGTGTTGAAGCATTCGTT
The DNA here is from genome assembly GCA_045634005.1 of Candidatus Flemingiibacterium sp. GTDB lineage: Bacteria > Bacillota > Clostridia > Oscillospirales > CAG-272 > Flemingiibacterium. Next base: position 30,447 of record JAZQZL010000032.1, read on the forward strand.
GAGCTTATGAACGAGAAGGCGAGGGAAATCGGCGCAACGAACACGCACTACACCAATCCGACGGGTATTCACGACCCCGAAATGGTCACGACGGCGCGCGACACGGCGCTTATCGCGGCGTATGCCTACAAAACAGAGCCTATAACCGAGATGTCAACGCTCGAAAAATTTTCTCTGCCGAAAACTAACAAGGCCAAGGCTCGAACGGTATTCAATAAAAATCACTTCTATTCCACACTCACCGAGTATCTTTACATATGGAATATTCCGCGCGGACTCAACGCAGGCTACACCGAGGAGGGCGGCTATTGCCTTGCCACTACTGCAACGCGTGACGGTCTGACGTACGTCATTATTGCGATGAACGCAACGCGCGACGAGAAATACATATACTCTTATACCGAGGCGGCAAAGCTTATCAACTGGGCGTTTGACGCATATGAGTACACGGACGTCCTATCGACGGCTGATATGATATGCGAGCTTCCGGTAAGGCTTTCAAGCAAGGTTGACTATGTAACGCTGTTTCCGTCGGAGCCGGTGGAGCTTTACTTGCCGGCAGGAACCAACGTTGAGGACGACGTCAAGCTCGAGTGGACGCTTGAGCGAGAATCCTTCACCGCGCCTGTAAGCGAGGGGGAGGTCGCAGGAAAGATCACGGTATCATACGAGGGAGAAAAGCTTGCTACGGTAGACCTCGTGACACGCAACAGCGTAAACCGAGATAATATTTTGTACGTGCTTGATCTGATGCTCGGACTTACTCGCACGCGTACCTTCAAGGTGATCGCGACGGTGGCAATAATCGCACTTGTTGCATACGTTGGCGCTCTCGCGTACATCACCGTTCAGAGAAACAAGAGAAAGAGATAACGAAAACCGCCGCGTTTTACCGCGGCGGTTGATTTTTTATTATTCTTCGATCTGCGCATAGGGACAGCGCTCACAGCAGAGGTGCTCTGCACGGTGCCGTTTGGAGGAGAGCTTTTCGCGGATACGCTTTATGAGCGCCGCGACGGCAATAGCGGCACATACCGTGCCGAGGAGAATGAGCGTCAGCTTTAAAACGGACACAGTCGTATCGTTTTTTGCCGTAACGCTGAAAATTGGCTTTCGGCTTTTACTGCTCGGATAAAGCGAGAGCGTGTGACGCCAGGTGTGTGTAAGCCTTGGCGCGCAGAAGCGCGACGGGCGATGCTTTGTACCGTGCGCTTTTTTTAAATGCCTTGTCATTTTGCTCCTGCCTTTCATCGTTTATTTTTTATTCTTTGCTCCCGAGGCGGGTTTAATACCGAATACGGAAAGAATTCTGAAGTTTTTTGTTCCGAAATTGTATGCTGCCATACAAACGAGCAGAGAGGGGATTATAATAACAAGGAACCACCAGAAGTTTTCGATTATCTGCGGCGAATATGCTGCGTGCTCAAGCAGCCCGATCGCTTCAGCTGTGGTCGAGGTGTCTGCGCCTGCGGCGCTTGCGGCGCTTATTGCATCGCGGATGTTGAGGATGGTATAATTCTGATTGTCGATAAGCTCAAGCGCTTTCGCGATTTCTCCGGAGCTGTCGGACACACCGCGAAGCAGCTCGGCTGCCTTGGAAACGGACGCGTCGCGGTAGATTGCGTACTCGAGGAAATTCATTATTCCGAAATACATATTGTTCAGAAATCTCGATACGATATCGCAGATCATACTCATGCTCTGACCGAATTTTGTATCAATAGCCGCGCCGATACCGATCAGCAGTGCGGAAATGAAGTTCGGTACGTTTGCAAAGAGCGAGAGGAGAAGTCCTTTTGCCGGCTTCATGGGCATTCTGCCTGCGTCGATACGAAGCTTGTCCTTCGCGCCGATCTCCCAGCAGGCAGAGTAATTAAGATACAGGAAGAAAAGCACGGAGAAAATGCTGACCCAAAGCAGAGTTTTTCTATTTGAAAACGTAGCCATAGATAGCATAAGAGCAAACACTGTGATTGCGATCTGATTTAAAAACAGCTTAACGATGCTGTAGCCGTTTTCCTTTAAAAATGATTTCATAAATACATTCACCGTTATCCCGCGGAATACACCGCGTGTAATATACCTATATTGTATATTCACGCCGGGCTTTTTTCAATAGCTGTGTGCAAAAGTTTACATTTTATTCGCTGAAGGTTTACCGTGGCGTTTCTCTTGACAAACCGGTGCGGGCAGTGTATAATTGTATTATACAAAATTTTCGGAGGTGACGTATGCAAACACTGATAAACTACGACGAGCTGCCGGAGGCGGTAAATGACTTTGTCAGATACAAGCGGACGGTACAGGAGCGCTCGCAAAAGACCGTGGACGAGTACGCGCTCGACCTTCGCATGTTTTTTCGATATCTTCTCGCCGTAAGAAACGGCAAGGACGCCACCGCGATGAGCGACGAAGAGCTTGAAAAAATTGATATAACCAACGTCGATATGAGGCTTATTTCGTCCGTAACGAGCAAGGAGGTCTACGATTTCCTTTACTATACGCAGGAGATCCGCGACAATAAGTGGTCGGCACGCGCACGCAAGCTGTCTGCGCTCAAGAGCTTTTACAAGTACCTGACGGTAAGCGCACGTGCGTGCGAGAACGATCCGACAAAAAATATAGAGGGGCCGAAGAAGAAAAAGACGCTTCCCAAATATCTCACGCTTTCCGAGAGCGAGTCGCTTCTTGAGGCGGTACGCTCTGACGAAATGTCCAAAACGAGAGAGAGGGACGAGTGTATACTCGTACTGTTCCTCAACTGTGGAATGCGACTTTCCGAGCTTGTGGGCATTAATCTTTCGGACATTGACCGCGAGATGGAATCGCTCCGAGTTATCGGTAAGGGCGCGAAGGAGCGTGTGATATACCTTAACGATGCTTGCCGCGATGCGATACGCGCGTATCTTGACGTGCGCGACACGACGCAGGTTGAGCAGAAGGATAAAAACGCGCTGTTTTTATCCTCGCGCCATACTCGCATAAGCAACAAGACGGTGCAGTGGGTGGTGTATAAGTACCTCGACGCCGCAGGACTTGGACACAAGCACTTTTCCACGCATAAGCTCCGTCATACGGCGGCAACGCTTATGTATCAGACGGGAAATGTAGATGTGCGCGTGCTCAAGGACATTCTCGGTCACGAGCAGCTTAACACCACGCAGATATACACGCATATCAGTGACGAAAATATGAAAAAGGCAGTCGCTGCAAATCCTCTCGCAAGCTTCCGAGCCAAGGGAAAGAGCGCAGATGATGAGGACGAAGAATAAAAATACGCCCGACGGAATTCCGTCGGGCGTAACTTATTTTGCTTATTTATACATCGGACCGTAAGCCGCGCAGGCTCTGTAGTCCTGACCTTCCTTGTCCATACCGAATGCGTCCCACGCCTTCGGACGGAAGATGTCCGCGTCGGGCACGTTGTGCATACAAACGGGAATGCGGAGCATCGAGCAGAGCGTGATGAGGTCTGCACCGATGTGACCGTAGGAGATTGCGCCGTGGTTTGCGCCCCAAGCGTTCATAACCTCGTAGGCCGTCTTGAACGGGCTGCCGTCCTTGCCGTCGCAGCGGGGAGCGAACCAGGTGCATGGCCAGGTGTAGTCGGTACGCTTCCAGAGTGTGTCGGTAACGTCGTCGGGCAGCTCAAGGGTCCAGCCCTCTGCGATCTGAAGAACGGGACCGAGTCCCTTTACGAGATTGAGGCGGATCATCGTTGCGGGCATTTCCGCCTTGGTGACGAAGCGGCTGGAGTATCCGCCGCCGCGGAAGTAGCCGAGGTCCGCAAAATTCCAGGTGGTGTTCTCGATGATAGCCTTCCGGTCAGCCTCGGTAACGTTGTACCACTCCTTCATAACGGCGTTGCCGTGCTCGTCCTTTGCCTGTCCGTTTGCGTCAACGCAGCAAGCGCCCGAGTTGATAAGGTGAATGATACCGCCGTTAGCGGCTGCCTTGCCCTCGAGATCGTATCCGGTGGCACGCTTTACGGCCTCGGGACTCCAATAAGTACGAACGTCCGCGAACATCTGCGCGCGGTTGGTAAGCAGCTTCATAAAGAGCATTCCAAGACCGTTGAGAACGTCGTTCTCGGTTGCGAGAATGTACGGCTCGCGTGCGCCGTTCCAGTCGAACGACGAGTTGAGCATAGCCTCGGGGAAGTCGCAGTTCGGGTAGAAGTCGGTCCACTGGCGCTGTCCCTGGAAGCCTGCGGCGATAGCGTTGTGACCGACACGCTCCTCCTCGCAGCCCTCGGGAAGATTCTTGTTGCCGTTCATAAGGTCCTTGATGATGACCATCATCTTAACGACGAATTCCCACTGCTCGTCCTTTTCTGCGCGCGACTTCTGCATATCCTCGGGGTTCTTGTGAAAGCCCTCGATGCAGTTAGCCTTCGTCCAAGCGAGCGCCTTTTCAAATTCGGCCTTGTCGTAGATACCCTCGGTCATTCGGCGAATGATCTCGACCTCGTCAACCGACTCAACGCGCATACCGAGATACTCCTCGATGAACGCGGGATCAATGATCGAGCCGCCGATACCCATACAGATAGAGCCTATCTGGAGATAGGACTTGCCGCGCATCGTAGCTACCGCAACAGCCGCGCGAGCGAAGCGGAGAATCTTTTCCTTAACGTCCTCGGGCATATCGGTAACCTCATCGAGGTTCTGTACGTCGTGACCGTAGATGCCGAATGCGGGGAGTCCCTTCTGCGCGTGCGTTGCAAGAACGGACGCAAGGTAGACCGCGCCGGGACGCTCGGTTCCGTTAAAGCCCCATACCGCCTTTATGGTGGTGGGATCCATATCCATAGTTTCCGCGCCGTAGCACCAGCAGGGTGTTACGGTGAGGGTTATTGCAACGCCCTCTTTTTTAAACTTTTCAGCGCACGCCGCTGCCTCTGCAACACGGCCGATAGTGGTGTCGGCAATAACTACCTTTACGGGATCGCCGTTGGAATAACGGAGATTTTCCGAGATAAGCTTTGCCGCCGCATTTGCCATAGCCATAGTCTGGTCCTCGAGGGATTCGCGCACCTTAAGCGGTCCGCGGCGTCCGTCGATGGTCGGGCGTATGCCTATAACGGGGTAGTCGCCAATAAGTCTGTTTTCTGCCATATGTATTTTCCTCCTTGAGTGATAATTATAATTCTACACAATAAGTTTAACATAAATGAGGCTGAAACACTATGTTTTTTTATCCAAAAAATATGTGTATTTCCGCATTTCGCAAAATTCGCACCGCTGCTTGCGTGTCGAAATCTTGACTTGGGCGGGGTCTTGTGGTAAAATGTTTTTTGATTGTGTTATAAATAACTGTTTGAAATGAGGAAAGCATTATGAATTTCTACCGTCGCAGACCGCTTGCACTTATAATTACGATATGTGTTTCGGCAGCTGTGGCGGTATTCTTTTTGCCCGCATATTTGAAGGTCGCATTCATAGCCCTGACAGCACTCGCCGCACCGATTACAGCTTGGCTTCTGAAACGGCGAGGCGTTACGAGCGTGTGCAATATGTCCGCCACTGCGTTCGTAATTATCAGCGCGGCATTCATAATGGTGCTGATACTCATTTCCTTTGCATACTTCAACGTTTACGCTTCAAGGTACGGTGAGCTGTCGCACGCAAATATTGAAGCAACGGTTACGTCAGTCGAGAGCCGTACGGCATACGGCGCTGTGTATGAGGTTCGAATGAGCGAGCGCGACGGAAAAGCCGAGCGTGCAAAGGGGCGTATCAGCACAGATATCGCGACGCAGTTTAACGTTGGGGATGTTGTCGAAGCGGATATCGCATTTTGCAGGCTTGAGGATTTCTACTCGTACAGAGAAGTATCGCGCTTTGAGACCGTGGCGGACGGAATTGTATTTACCGCAAGCGTTGTCGGAGAGGCCAAGCTGTATGGAGAGGATAACGGAATCTTCATACTTCTCGCAAGGCTTCGCGAAAAAATCAGCGCAAAGCTTTCCCTGTATCTCGATAAAGAGAGCGCGCCTCTTGCGGACGCGCTTTTTCTTGGCAAGCGCGAGGGACTCGGTAAGCTCGAACGCGATTTCAGATACATAGGTGCTATGCACCTTTTAGCGCTCAGCGGACTTCATCTGAGCGTTACCACACTTGGTGTTGAGCGGCTTCTGATGCGGCTTGGGATCGGTGTCAAGGTGAGATACACGCTGACGATTTTGCTCGCCTTCTTTTACGTTGCCCTTACGGGTTTTATCGCATCCGCGCTGCGAGCCGCCATTATGTTGACTCTCGCGTATACCGCAGCACTTCTCGATACCGAGAGCGACAGGGTAACCTCGCTTTTCGCGGCAGTCGGCTTGATAGTGCTGTTTGATCCGACGGCGATATTCGACGTCAGCCTTCAGCTTTCCTTCGCCGCAACTCTCGGGCTTTTGCTCGTGTCCGAGCCAATAGAACAGATCTTTGGGCGCTATGCGCCGAGCGCGAAATCACACCCGATACTTCGGCGCTTGGCAAAGATTGCGTGTGAGGCGGCGGCTTCGCTTGGCGCGATAATGTTCGTCTTGCCGCTTCAGTGGTTTTATTTCGGCGAGGTATCGCTTATGTCGGTGGTATCTACACTTGTTTTGACGCCGATATGTGAGGCGCTCCTCATTCTGATGCTACCGTTTCTTGTGTCGTCCTTGCTCGGCGCACATTTCGCCGCCGGAGCTTTGGGCGGCGCGGTGCGTGCCTTGTCCGAGGTGTGCGCCGATACAGCCGCCGCGCTGTCCGAGCGCTCCTTGCTTGTTTCGCTCGGATACCCGTTTGTCTTACCGATAATGATGATATGCGTTGCAGTGATAGTGTATATGGCGGTGCGCGGATGCCGCAGCTGGCTTTATGCACTTGCTGCGTTTGGCGTGTCCGTTTTGATTTTCCTTGGCGGCGTGCTTGTTTATGACACCGTATACAGCGCGCGTGTAAGTATAGATGTGGCAAGCTGTACGTCGAGCGATGCTATAACGCTCGTGTCGGGACGCTCGGCGGCGGCCATCTTCGTAGGTGACGGATCGTCGCAGACGGTATTTATGACGCTTGACTTCTTATACGAGCGCAATCTGACGGAAATAGAAGCGCTTGTCCTGACAAGCGTTTCAAGACGGAACGTAAATTCTGTGCGAAGGCTTCTTAACCTTCTCAAGGTCGAAACGGTGTTGCTTCCAGCACCAAAGGACGAATACACGGCGTATCTGTGTAGCGATATTGCAGAGCTTGCTGCCGAATACGGCTCGCGGCTCGTTTTTTACGATAACTCCGATACAGTCGAGCTTTTGCACGGCGACGTTACCGTGAATATCGCCAAGCCCGCGTACCTTGAGCGCTCGGCGAGTGCTCTGACGGCGATAACGTTTGAGTTTGGCGATACCGCGGCGGCATACGTCGGCGCATCCGCTTGGGAGGACGCAGAAACGTGGGAGCTTGTAAACGGCGCAAGGTATATAGTGTTCGGCTCGTGCGGCCCGGTGATAAAAGGCGCGCCCAAGGGAGTTGTGCAGGAAAGCACGGCGGTCGTTTGTTTATCCGACAGCTCACTTGCCGCGGTGCTTGCTCCGTGGCTTGAAGGGTTTGACGGCACGGTGATCGCAGGCGGGAGGCTTTCGCTTGGCGTAAAACCCTGAGCGGCGAATATTCTTTTAAAAATTTACAGTATATTTGTTGAAATTATGGCATAATAGGTGTAAAATAGTATTTACAATACTATGTATCTTTGAATACGGTGAAAGGACGGCATATAATGGCTCTTTTAAAAAAATGTATCGCAAAGGGCGTCAGTCTTAATTATCTCGAAACGGATAAATTCAAGACGGGATTTCTGTCGGTGAATTTTATTGCACCTCTTGAGGGGGCGAGCGCGGCAAAAAATGCGCTTATACCCAATATTCTCCTTCGCGGCTCAAAAAAGTATCCGAATATGGCAGAGATAAGTAAAAAGCTTGACTATCTCTACGCGTCGGGTATGTCCTCGCGCAACCAGAAGCGAGGAGAGATGCAGGTATTCGGTATCTGTGCCTCGATGATAGACAGCGCGTATGCGATAGGCGGAGAGGATATCCTCTCAGAGCTTGTCGGCGTACTCGGCGATATCCTCTTTAACCCTGTGACAGACGGCGAGGCCTTTGATGAGGCGTACACCGAGAGCGAAAAGAACAATCTTGTTGATGCTATCAACGCCAAAATAAACAACAAAGCGTACTACGCGCGTCAGAGATGTATTGCAGAGATGTGCAAGAATGAGCGCTTCGGTCTTGACGAAAACGGCACCGTCGAGGACGTTATGGCGTGTACGGCAAAGAGCGTGTACGCGCAGTATAAGCTCGCTCTTCGAGAGTATCCCGTGGAGATATTCTTCGTCGGAAGGTGCGACGTTGATGCTCTTTCGGCGCAACTTGGTGAGATGTTCGCCAAAACGGAGCGCACACCGATTTCCATTCCCGAAACCGAGGTTATCAGAGCGTGCGATAAGCCGCAGAGCATCACAGAGGATATGCCCGTAAATCAGGGCAAGCTCTCTATAGGATGGCGCACGGGAATCGCGCTCGGCGACAGAGATTATCCCGCGCTTGTGATGTTTAACGAGATATTCGGTGGCGGTATCACGTCGAAGCTGTTTATGAACGTTCGCGAGAAGATGAGCCTTTGTTATTACTGCTCGAGTGCTCCCGAGGCGCAGAAGGGTCTGCTTATCGTTTCGAGCGGCATCGAGGTGGATAAGCGCGAGGTGGCGGAGAAGGCAATATTTGACCAGCTTGAGGCGGTAAAGGCAGGCGATTTCAACGAAGACGAGCTTGCAAGCGCAAGGCTTGGTATCATAAACAATTACCGTTCGCTCTCTGACAGCGCGAGAGGTCTTGAGTCGTGGTATCTCGGACGTATTCTTTCGAACAATGAAAATACGCCGGATGCCGTTATCGCGGATATCGAAAATGTTACGAGAGAGGATATAGTCGCGGCGGCGGGCAAAGCGACGCTCGATACGGTCTACTTCCTTAACGGAACACTGAAGGGAGGAGAAGACGATGAATAACATTACTGCCAAAAGAAACGAATTTCTGAAAGAAGAATATTACAGCTATAAGCACAAAAGCGGTCTTGACGTTTACGTTTTCCCGAAAAAGCTTTCAACCTCGTATGCGCTGTTCGCAACGCGCTACGGCTCAATAGACTCCACATTCAAGCTTGCAGGTGACAAGGAGTTCGTGACCGTGCCCGACGGTATTGCTCATTATCTCGAGCACAAGCTTTTCGAGGACCCGAACGGCGAGGACACCTTCTCGCGCTTCGCAAGATACGGCGCGGACGCAAACGCTTACACGGGCAATACGATGACGGCATACCTTTTCACCTGTACGTCGAACTTCAGCGAAAATCTTGAGATATTGCTCGATTTTGTTTCGACTCCGCATTTCACAGCGGAAAACGTGGAAAAGGAGCAGGGAATTATCGCGCAGGAGATCCGTATGTACGACGACCACCCGTTCCGCAGACTTTATCAGATGCTGCTTGAGGCGATGTACGAAAAGCACAACGTACGCATCAACGTAGCGGGAACGGTCGAGTCTATATCGCATATCACAGCCGATATCCTCTATGAGTGCTACCGCGTATTCTATAACCTTTCCAATATGATGCTTATTGTCTGCGGCGACGTTACCGTTGACGAGGTAAACGCGGTCTGTGACAAGGTTCTAAAGGAGCAGGCGCCCGTCGAAATAGTGCGCGAGTACCCCGGCGAGCGCGCAGAGGTTTATATACCTCGCTCCGAGCATTCTATGCAGGTGTCAAAGCCGCTGTTTGCAATTGGTGTTAAGGATGTGGATATCCCCGAGGACGCATACGAGCGTATGAAAAAGAGCGCGGCGGCGGATATAGTGAACGACGTTCTGTTTGGCAAATCAGGTGAGTTTTACAACAGGCTCTACGAGGACGGCCTTATTTCGGGGGCTCTCGACGTGGGCTACAATATTTGCAGCAGCTACGCGTTCAATTCGGTGTTTGGCGAGTCGTCGGACCCCGACGAGGTGTTCGCACGCTTTAAAGCGTGCGTTGACAGCGCCAAGGAAAACGGATTGCCGCGCGAGGATTTCGAGCGTTCAAAGCGTGCTCTCTACGCGCATATGGTCAGATGGTTCGACAGCACAGACGATATCGCCAACAATTTCTTGCAGTTTAAGCTTGATGACGGCGACCTGCTTGACTACGTTGACATTATTTCAAGGGTGTCGTACGAGGATGCCGTGGCATTCCTCAACGCATCGTATAAGGAAGAATTTTACGCGCTCAGCATAGTGAAACCGCTTAAGGAGGAAAAATAAATGATAAGCACGCTGCTTACTAATATTATTTCGTTCCCCGGCTTTGGAATAGAGGGGCTTGAGCTTGACCCCGTAGCCTTCAATATCCCGCTTTTCTGGACAGACGGAAAAACACACTCGATTATGTGGTACGGAATTATTATCACACTTGCGATGATAATCGGCTTTACAGTCGCGTACCGCAAGTCTAAGTTTGAGGGCATCAACAGCGACCACGTGTTTGATCTTGCGATATACCTTATAGTAGCCGCTATCGTCGGTGCAAGGCTGTACTACGTTCTTATGAAGCCCGACACCTTTAAGTCGTTCTACGACGTTATCGCTATCTGGAACGGCGGCCTTGCCATATACGGCGGCGTTATCGCCGGTGCGGCGACGATATTTATATTTACAAAGGCTAAAAAGATAAAAACGGCTAAGCTTCTTGATATTGCTGCGCCCGGACTCATCATCGGTCAGGTGATAGGCAGATGGGGCAACTTCTTTAACGCCGAGGCATACGGCGCCGTAACAACACTCCCGTGGCGTATGTGCTCTCCGCAGATCGCGAACGAGATGCTTCTCAAGGGGCAGATAACAGGCGATCAGCAACTTGAAATGCTGGCAGGCACTATCGGTGTACATCCTACGTTTCTTTATGAATCGCTTTGGAATGTAGTTGGATTCATCCTTATTATGTCCTTCTATAAAAAGAAAAAATACGACGGAGCACCCACTCTGTGGTATCTTGTGTGGTACGGATTCGGACGCTTCTTTATTGAGGGGCTTCGTACCGACAGCCTTTATTTGCTTGAGGGCGTGCTCGGACAGACTATCCGCGTGTCGCAGGCTGTTGCGGCGCTGTGCGTGATCGGCGGAGTCGTTCTTATGATAATTTGTAGCATACGCGCAAAGCGCAAGGCGCAGGAAGCGGTTGAATACGCGCCCGTTTACTCGGAGGATGCCGAAACAAGCGAAGAATAACCGTGTCCCCATATAAAGTTTAAGGAGAAAAAACATGGCAAACATAATTGACGGAAAGAAAATAGCGGCGGAGGTTCGTGCCGAGATCGCCGAGGAGTGCGCCGCACTCAAGGAAAAGGGCGTTACGCCCGGTCTTGCGGTAATCATTGTTGGCGAGGACCCGGCATCAAAGGTTTACGTAAAGAATAAGAAGAAGGGCTGCGAGGAGGTTGGCTTCCATTCGGAGGTTTACGAGCTTCCCGAGGCGACGAGCGAGGAGGAGCTTTTAGCTCTCGTCCACCGCCTCAACGGCGATGACAATATCCACGGCATACTCGTTCAGCTTCCGCTTCCGAAGCATCTCAACGACGAGATAATCATACAGAACATCGATCCGAAAAAGGACGTCGATGCCTTCCACGAGATAAACGTCGGCAAGATAATGATAGGCGATTACGATTTCCTTCCCTGTACGCCTGCAGGCGTAATGGTACTGCTTAAGAAAAGCGGCATTGACGTTTCGGGCAAGGAATGCGTTGTGGTTGGACGCTCGAATATCGTCGGCAAGCCGCAGGCGATGCTGCTCCTGCACGCGAACGGCACCGTTACCGTCTGCCACTCGCGTACAAAGGATCTCGCTGAGGTTACACGCCGCGCGGATATACTAGTCGTTGCTATCGGCAAGGCTGATTTTATCACGGGTGATATGGTCAAGGAGGGTGCGGTCGTTATCGACGTAGGTATGAACCGCCGCGAGGACGGCAAGCTTACGGGTGACGTTGATTTCGCAACGGTTGAGCCGAAGGCATCGTATATCACACCTGTTCCGGGCGGTGTTGGTCCTATGACTATCACGGTGCTTCTTCAGAATACGCTTACAGCGGCAAAAAAGTCTGTCAGATAATTCACAAACACCAAAAAAACTCTCACTTTTTTTCATCTATCGTGCAAAAAACACATTGACAATAAAGGCGTTCTGTGTTACAATAAGGGTGTAAAATGTTAAAATTAACTCAAAAATGTGAATTTGGGGGGCAACTTAACATTTTTCGCTTTACGAAAGGAGAAAAAAGTATGAAATCCTCTCGCAGAACCGTTATACGCGAGCTTCTCGCGGAAAAGCCATTCATCTCGCTTCGCGAGCTTGAGGAGCGCTTCCCCGAGGTGTCGAGTATGACTCTTCGCCGCGATATCGAATTTTTCGAAAAGCAGGGCGATGCCATAAAGGTGCGCGGCGGTGCGCGTTCAATGAAATTCATCACGACGTCTATGGAGGGCTCCTTCCAGCAGAGAATGCGTGAGAATATGACCGTAAAGGAAAAGATAGCAAGATGCGCTATCGATCTTATCGAAACCGGACGCTCGCTGTTCCTCGATTCGGGAACTACTGTGCTGACACTTGCGTCGCTTCTTCCCGATGAGCGCCATACAGTTATCACAACGGGACCGAATATCGCGCTTGAGCTTATCAAAAAGAACAGACCGATAGTAAACCTTGTAGGCGGCATGGTAAATCGCGGAAATCTTTCGATACTCGGTAATCAGGCACTTCGCTTCCTTGATGATATCAACATAGATATCGCGTTCATCGTTCCATCTGGCCTTTCCTTAAAGGACGGCTTCACGAGCGGAAACTATTCCGAGTGCGAGTTAAAGAGCCTTGTTGTTAAAAAGGCGCGCCGGGTCGTAGTTTTACTTGACACGGCAAAGCTTGACCGAAGCTTACCGTTCACGTTCTGTAATCTCGATAAGGTACATACTATCGTGACGGACAATTACTTGCCCGACGATCTTACTGCGGCAGCTGAAGCGGCCGGTGTTGAGATCATCGTTGCGAAGTAATACTAAACAATATTGTAAATTTTATTCAGAAAGGAAAAAATACATATGGCAACCGCAGTAATTATGCCTCGTCAGGGACAAAGCGTTGAAAGCTGTATCATCACCGAGTGGGCCAAGAAAAAGGGCGACACGGTAGCAGTTGACGACGTGCTTTTCTCCTACGAGACGGACAAGTCGAGCTTCGAGGAGAAGTCTACAGTAGCAGGCACCGTTCTTGAGGTGTTTGCAGGCGACGGAGACGAGGTACCTTGTCTTGAAGTAGTTTGCATTATCGGTGAAGTTGGCGAGGATATTTCCGCGCTTCTTCCCAAGAAGGAGGGCGCTCCCGCGGCTCCCGCAGCAGAGGCAGCACCCGCAGCCGTTGAGGCACCCGCAGCAGCTCCCGTAGCAGAAGCAGCGCCCGCTGCCGCTCCTGCAGCAACCGAAGCAACCGGCGATATTCTTCGCATTTCTCCCAGAGCAAAGCTCCTCGCTCTTAAGGCTGGCGCAGACCTCTCCAAGGTAGTTGCAACCGGTCCTATGGGCAGAATCATCGAGCGCGACGTTAACGCACTTCTCGATGCAGGCAAGACCACCACTACCGAGGCTGTTGAGAAGTTCCTCGCCGGCGAGCGCGTAGTAGTAGAGGAGACTGTGGAGCAGGCAGCTGTAGCAGCAGCTCCCGTTAAGACCACCGGCGGTTACACCGACGTTAAGATCTCCAACATCAGAAAGGTTATCGCAAAGTCGATGCACGCTTCGCTGTCCAATATGGCGCAGCTTACTCTCAATGCATCCTTCGATGCAACCGAAATCATGGACTTCAGAAAGAACCTCAAGGCAAACGGCGAGGCTCTCGGCATGGGCAATATCACCATCAACGATATCGTTCTCTATGCTGTTGCGAAGACCCTTATGGCTCACAAGGACCTCAACGCTCACTGGCTTGACGACGTTATGCGTATCTTCGACAACGTAAACCTCGGCATCGCAGTTGACACCGAGCGCGGACTTATGGTTCCCACCCTCATGGCTGCTGAAACCATGTCCCTGTCCGATCTTTCCGCAAACGCAAAGACCCTTATCAAGGAAACCCAGGGCGGTTCCATCTCTCCCGACAAGCTCTCCGGCGGTACCTTCACTGTTACCAACCTCGGCTCGCTCGGCGTTGAGAGCTTCACCCCCGTTATCAATCCTCCGCAGGTTGCGATCCTCGGCGTATGCGCTATCACTCAGCGCGTAAAGGCTGACGGCTCCACCTATCCTGCTATGGGACTCTCGCTCACCTTCGACCACCGTGCTCTTGACGGTGCTCCCGCAGCGCGTTTCCTCAAGGATCTCTGTGCAAACCTCGAGCACTTCTCGCTCTTACTTGCAAAGTAATAGGAGGGCAACACAATGTATGAGCTTATAATCCTCGGCGGCGGCCCTGCAGGCTACAATGCAGCAGAGCGCGCAGCCGCCGGTGGACTTTCCACCCTCGTTATCGAGGAGCGCGCGCTTGGCGGCGTTTGCCTCAACGAAGGTTGTATCCCCACCAAGACTCTTCTTTACTCCGCAAAGATCTTCGACTATGCAAAGCACAGCGAGGATTACGGCGTAAAGCTTCCTAACGCTTCTATCGATCACGCAGCTGTTGTATCCCGCAAGGACAAGGTAGTTAAGACTCTCGTTGGCGGTATCGGCGCTAAGATGAAGCACGCAGGCGTTACCGTTGTCAACGGTCATGCGGAAATCAAGGGCAGAAACGGTGAAGCCTTCACCGTTGCGGTAGGTGCTGAAACCTACGAGGCTCGCAGACTTCTCATCTGCACCGGCTCTTCCGCTGCAGTTCCTCCGATTCCCGGACTCCGAGAGGGCGTTACAAGCGGTTTCGTAAAGACCAACCGCGAGATCCTCGATATGACTACCGTTCCGAAGGAACTCGTAGTTATCGGCGGCGGCGTTATCGGTATGGAAATGGCTTCCTACTTTAACTCTATCGGCTCCAAGGTAACCGTTATCGAAATGATGGACCACATCGGCGGTCCTACCGACAGCGAGATCGCTGCTATTCTTCTTAAGAATTATAAGAAGAAGGGTGTTGAGTTCATG
>JAZQZL010000033.1:0-9732 GCA_045634005.1 Candidatus Flemingiibacterium sp.
ACACCTTGAGGCGGACAAAGCGGCACTCAAGGAGGAGTTTGACAAAAGGGCGCACGAGCTTGAGGCGCAGGTCGCGGACAAGGACGGATTTATCAGCGCTCGCGCGAAGGAGCTTTATAACGAGCTTCGCGACCTCAAGAAGGGTGTGCGCGCTTCGGGCGAGCTTGGGTATCTGCTCGACACGCACGGCGGCAAGGATTGGAGCTCTATTAAGACGGCACTTATCAACGCGATGAACAGTCCAAGCGCCGTGGTCAATAAGGGCTCGGCTATCGAGAGCGCCGTCCGCGAGATGCTCGCCGAGGAGTATGCAGACGTTGAGCGCAGTCTCGAGAACATCTATACCACATTTATTTGTATAAGCCGTCAAAATTACGATAATACTAACTCTGTTAAACCGCATTTTGTCTAAATGGGAGATTTTTTTCAAAAAATTTTTTTTGCAAAAGAGCCACTTGACATTTACATCGCGTTATGTTATAATTAAGCTTGTCTTGATATGTTTTTGCGGCGAAACGGCGCGATTATGCTGTCCACACTTGACAGATACGGCGTCGGTCAGGATGAACAAATCTAAATTATTTTCGAAGAAGGAGGTGCGCTATGCCAACTTTTAATCAGCTTGTTAAGCAGGGTCGTCAGGAAAAGGTCTACAAGTCTAAGTCGCCTGTTCTTCAGCACGGCTTCAACACTCTTACTGACTCCGCTACTGATGCAAGCTCTCCCCAGAAAAGAGGCGTATGCACGAAGGTTACCACCACGACCCCTAAGAAGCCTAACTCGGCACTCCGTAAGATTGCCCGTGTAAGACTTACCAACGGTCTTGAGGCAACTGTTTACATTCCGGGTATCGGACACAACCTGCAGGAGCACTCTGTAGTGCTTATCCGCGGCGGACGTGTACGTGACCTGCCTGGTGTACGTTACCACATCATTCGCGGTACGCTCGATACTCAGGGCGTTGCAAACCGCAACCAGAGCCGTTCCAAGTACGGCGCAAAGCGTCCTAAGCAGAAGTAATTCTCGAAGGCGTAAATTCGAGTGTCCCCTGCTCTCTCAGAGGAAAAACAACAAGGTATAGAATTTCCTATTAGCTTGACGTTGAAAAGAAAATAATCGGGATTTGTTTATTGTATCCGCAATTATGATATACGGTCTCCGAGAGCGTTTCGAAACTCAAGCATTATACGGGAGAAATCTTTCGAGTACCTATGATATCATTATTTTTTATGAAGGAGGGAAGTTACAATGCCGAGAAGAGGTCAAATTTCCAAAAGAGACGTTTTACCGGATCCGTTGTACAATTCTAAGCTCGTAACAAAGCTTATCAACAACATTATGTATGATGGCAAGAAGGGTGTTGCACAGAAGATCGTTTACGATGCATTCGCAATCGTAGAAGCAAAGCTGGGCAAGAATCCCCTCGAAGCTTTCAATGAAGCACTTGAAAACATAATGCCTGTGCTTGAAGTTAAGGCGCGCCGCGTAGGCGGTTCGACTTATCAGGTACCGATGGAGGTAAGAGCTGAAAGACGTCAGACTCTTGGACTCCGTTGGATCGTTACCTATTCGAGAGCTCGTGGTGAAAAGACCATGGCTGAAAAGCTTGCAAACGAGATCATTGATGCCATCAACTCTATGGGCGGCGCTTTCAAGAAGAAGGAAGAAACCCACAGAATGGCAGAAGCGAACAAGGCGTTTGCACACTACAGATATTAATCTTAACACACACGATTTCTTGAAAGGAGAAAACCATGGCAAGAGAATTCCCGCTTGAACGCACCAGAAATATTGGTATAATGGCTCACATCGACGCTGGTAAGACCACCACGACTGAGCGTATACTCTTCTATACGGGCGTTACCTACAAGATGGGCGAGACTCATGACGGCGGCGCGACCATGGACTGGATGGCTCAGGAGCAGGAGCGCGGTATCACCATTACCTCTGCTGCTACCACCTGCCACTGGAACAACAACCGTATCAACATCATTGATACCCCCGGTCACGTTGACTTCACCGTTGAGGTTGAGCGCTCCCTGCGCGTACTCGACGGTTCCGTTACCGTTCTTTGTGCAAAGGGCGGCGTTGAGCCTCAGTCCGAAACCGTTTGGCGCCAGGCTGACAAGTACCGCGTACCGCGTATGTGCTATGTCAACAAGATGGACATCATGGGCGCTGACTTCTATCGCGTAGTAAAGATGCTGCACGACCGCCTCAAGGCTAATGCAGTGCCGATTCAGCTTCCTATCGGTGCAGAAGAAACCTTCAAGGGTATCATCGACCTTATGGAAATGAAGGCTGACGTTTACTACGATGACCTCGGTAAGGATATGCGCGTGGAAGAAATTCCCGCTGATATGCTTGAAAAGGCAGAAGAATACCGTACCGCAATGATCGAGTCGATCTGTGAGACCGACGAGGATCTCTTCATGCGCTATTGCGAAGGCGAAGAGATCTCCGTTGACGAACTCAAGAAGGCTCTTCGTAAGGCAACTATCGATAACAAGATCGTTCCCGTTGTCTGCGGTACTTCCTATAAGAACAAGGGCGTACAGAAGCTTCTCGACGCAATCGTTGATTTCATGCCTTCTCCGCTCGACGTTCCTGCGATTAAGGGTATTATCCCCGGCACTGAAGAAGAAGCTGAGCGTCCTTCCGACGACAATGCTCCCTTCTCTGCTCTCGCATTCAAGATTATGACCGACCCGTTCGTTGGTAAGCTCTGCTACTTCAGAGTTTATTCCGGTGTTGCTGAGGCTGGTACTACCATCTACAACTCCACCAAGGATTCCAAGGAGCGTTTCGGACGTATCCTTCAGATGCACTCCAATGAACGTAAGGACATTGACAAGTGCTACGCAGGTGATATCGCCGCTGTTATCGGCGTAAAGAACACCACCACCGGTGATACCTTCTGTGATGAGAATGATCCTATCATTCTCGAGTCTATGGAATTCCCCGAGCCTGTTATCCGCGTTGCTATCGAGCCCAAGACCAAGGCTGGTCAGGAGAAGATGGGTATCGCGCTTGCTAAGCTCGCAGAGGAAGACCCGACCTTCAGAACCTACACCGACGATGAAACCGGTCAGACCATCATCGCAGGTATGGGTGAGCTTCACCTCGAAATCATCGTAGACAGACTTCTCCGTGAGTTCAAGGTTGAAGCAAACATCGGTAAGCCTCAGGTTGCTTACAAGGAAACCATCAGAAAGAAAGTCGACCACGAGCACAAGTACGCTCGTCAGTCCGGTGGTAAAGGTCAGTACGGTCACTGTAAGATCATACTCGAGCCTAACGAGCCCGGCGCAGGTTACCTCTTCGAAAACAAGGTTGTCGGCGGTGCTATTCCGAAGGAATACATCGAGCCTGTAAACCAGGGTATCCAGTCTGCAATGCAGATGGGTGTCCTCGCAGGCTACAACGTAGTTGACGTAAAGGTTACTCTTTACGCCGGTTCGTACCACGAAGTCGACTCCTCGGAAATGGCGTTCAAGATTGCAGGTTCTATGTGCTTCAAGGAAGCAATGAAGATGGCAGATCCCGTTATTACCGAGCCTATGATGAAGGTTGTAGTTATCACTCCTAACGATTACCTCGGTGACGTTATCGGTGATATCAACTCCCGCCGCGGTCAGATCCAGACTATGGAAGATGACAACGGTGCAACCCAGGTTATCGCAGCTGTTCCGCTTGGAGAAATGTTCGGTTACGCTACCGACCTTCGTTCCAAGACTCAGGGACGCGGACTTTACTCCATGGAGCCCAGCCACTTCGCTGAAGTTCCGAAGTCCATTCAGGAAAAGATCATTGTCGAGAGAGGCAAGAAGCAGTAATTTACCGATAAGGTAACTCTTCTTCCCCATCAAAATCGGTTTCAAGCCGCGCCGAGCTTAAGCGCTCGGCTCGGTTTTAAGCACAAAAATAAATTTAAAAATTATATATTTTAAGGAGGAAACTTAAAATGGCAAAGGCTAAATTCGAAAGAACTAAACCCCACGTTAACATTGGTACCATCGGTCACGTTGACCATGGTAAGACCACCCTTACCGCAGCTATCACCAAGACTCTCTCCATCGCTAACGGCGCTAACGAGTTCATGGCATACGACCAGATCGATAACGCTCCCGAGGAGAAGGCACGTGGTATCACAATCAACACCAGACACGTTGAGTACGAGACTGATGCTCGTCACTACGCTCACGTTGACTGCCCTGGCCACGCTGACTACGTTAAGAACATGATCACCGGTGCTGCTCAGATGGACGGCGCTATCCTCGTTGTTGCAGGTACTGACGGTCCTCTTCAGCAGACCCGCGAGCACGTTCTTCTTGCTCGTCAGGTAGGCGTTCCTGCAATCGTTGTATTCATGAACAAGTGCGACATCGTTGACGACGCTGAGCTTCTCGACCTCGTTGACATGGAGATCCGTGACCTCCTTAACGAGTACGACTTCCCGGGCGATGATACTCCTATCATCCGCGGTTCTGCTCGTGAGGCACTTCTCTCTGCTTCCACCGACATCAACGCTCCTGAGTACGCTCCTGTAGTTGAGCTCATGAAGACTGTTGACGAGTACATTCCTACTCCTCCCCGTGATGACGCTATGCCCTTCCTTATGCCTGTTGAGGACGTATTCTCCATCTCCGGTCGTGGTACTGTTGCTACCGGTAGAGTTGAGCGCGGCGTAATCAAGCTCAACGAGGAAGTTGAAATCATCGGTCTTACCGACGAGCGCAAGAAGACTGTTGTAACCGGTATCGAGATGTTCCATAAGCTTATGGACTCCGCTGAGGCTGGTGACAACATCGGTGCTCTTCTCCGTGGTATCCAGAAGAACGAGATCGAGCGCGGTCAGGTTCTCTGCAAGCCCGGCTCTGTAAACCCCCACACTAAGTTCGTAGCTCAGGTTTACGTTCTTACTGAAAAGGAAGGCGGACGTCAGAAGCCTTTCTTCTCCGGTTACAGACCTCAGTTCTACTTCAGAACCACCGACGTTACCGGTATCATCAACCTTCCCGAGGGCGTTGAGATGTGCCGTCCTGGCGATAACGTTGATATGACTGTTGAGCTTATCACTCCTATCGCTATCGAGCAGGGTCTCCGCCTCGCTATCCGTGAGGGTGGCAGAACCGTTGGTTCGGGCGTTGTTGCTTCCATTATCGAATAATTTTAGCTTATGCTAAGCTTCAAGGGATCGCGTAAGCGATCCCTTGATTTAATTTATCTTCGGGGCATGGTGTAATTCCATACCGGTGGTACAGTCCACGAACTGCAAAAGCAGCCGAGCAGGTGTAATTCCTGCACCGACGGTCATAGTCCGGATGAGAGAAGATAGCTACTACACACGTATTAGCGCCCCGACATCGCGTCGGGGTATTTCTATCTTCTCCTTATTTGAAAGGAGAATTGCTATGAAGCAGAAAACTAAATTCACTATACACACAATAACAAAAATCGCTGTTCTTACCGCTATTTCCGCAGTCGTAATGCTTTTTGAATTCCCGCTTCCCTTCGCACCGAGCTTTTACGAGCTTGACCTTTCCGAGGCGGTAATACTTATGGGCGGCTTTGCGATGGGACCTGTTCCCGCTGCAATTATCGAGCTTCTCAAAAACCTTATAAACATACTTTTGAACGGTACTTCCACCGCATACATCGGTGAGCTTGCTAACTTCGTCACCGGCTGTGCATTCGTAGTACCTGCATCGCTTATCTACAAGTACAATAAATCCATTAAAAGCGCGATTATTTCGCTTGTCGTGGGTACAATTTCGCTCGCTACTATCGGAAGTCTGTTCAACTACTTTGTACTCATTCCGACGTTCTCAAAGTTCTATCACCTCCCCATTGACGATATTGTTTCGATGGGAAGTGCTGTAAATCCCCTTGTTACCGACCTTAAAACACTCGTTGCTTTTGCAGTTGCTCCTTTTAATCTCGTAAAGGGTGCGATATGCTCTGTCATAAATTTGCTACTTTACAAGCGCGTTTCACGCGTGCTTCACATATAAATCGGAGGTACAAACGTGTCTACTCTCGTAAAATATCTTACGGTATTTCTCGTTTCGATGGTTCCGCTTATCGAGCTTCGCGGTGCCGTTCCCTACGGCACAACGCTCGGATTGCCGTGGCATTGGACTCTTATCGTATCCATTATAGGTAACTGTGTGCCGATACCGTTTATTTTGCTGTTTGTAAAAGCAGTACTTACCTGGATGCGTGGCTGCCGAGTTAAGTTCTTTAATAAAGTGTCTAATTGGCTCTTTGAGAAGGCAGACAAGAACCGACCGAAGATCGAAAAGTACGCGACTTGGGGACTTTTCCTCTTCGTTGCAATCCCTCTCCCCGGCACAGGCGCATGGACCGGCGCACTCGTCGCATCGCTTTTCGATATGAATAAGAAAAAAGCCTCTCTTTCCATTTTCGGCGGCGTAATCGGCGCAGGTCTTATTATGACATTCGGCTCACAGATCGTAAAATTTTTTGTCGAATTGTTCTGATATCACTTGACATAATGCACGCTGTGTGCTATAATATTCTATGTAAAAATAATATCTTATCAAGAGTGGTGGAGGGACCGGCCCTATGAAACCCGGCAACCTACGGTAATAACCGAAAGGTGCTAAATCCGAGGAGATGAGAGCATCATAATGCCTTTTAGCCCTCGGTTTGCCGAGGGCTTTACTTTTGCCGCTAAAATACATTATTTGGAGGAAAACAAAATGGCAAGACATCTTTTCACATCGGAGTCCGTTACTGAAGGACATCCCGATAAAATCTGCGACCAGATTTCTGACGCAGTTCTTGACGCGCTTCTTGAGCAGGACCCCATGTCCCGCGTTGCATGCGAAACTACCACTACTACCGGTATCGTAATGCTTATGGGTGAGATCACCACCAAGGCTGTTGTTGATTTCCAGAAGATCGTCCGCGAGACCGTTCGCGAGATTGGCTACGATGACGATGCAAAGGGCTTCAACTGCGACACCTGTGCTGTTCTCAATCAGATCCACGGTCAGTCGCCCGACATCGCTCTCGGCGTTGACAAGGCACTCGAGGCTAAAGAAGGCGCGCTCACCGATAAGTTCGACACCGGCGCAGGCGACCAGGGTCTTATGTTCGGTTATGCGTGCGATGAAACCCCTGAGCTTATGCCTCTCCCGATTTCCCTCGCTCACAAGCTTGCGCTTCGTCTTACCGAGGTTCGCAAGAACGGCACTCTTCCCTATCTCCGTGCTGACGGCAAGTCGCAGGTTACTGTTGAGTACGAGAACGACAAGCCCGTACGTGTTGATGCGGTAGTTATCTCCTCGCAGCACAGCGCTGACGTTGAGCTTGAGCAGATCCGTGCTGACGTTATCGAGAACGTTATCAAGCCGATCATCCCCGCAAACCTTATCGATGCTGATACCAAGATCTTCGTTAACCCCACCGGACGCTTTGTTGTCGGCGGTCCTCACGGTGACTCCGGTCTTACCGGCCGTAAGATCATCGTTGACACCTACGGCGGATACTCCCGTCACGGCGGCGGCGCATTCTCCGGTAAGGACCCGACAAAGGTTGACCGCAGTGCGTCCTACGCGGCTCGCTACATAGCAAAGAACGTTGTTGCGGCAGGTCTTGCTTCCAAGTGTGAGGTACAGATCGCGTACGCTATCGGCGTTGCAAAGCCCGTTTCCGTGCTTATCGAAACCTTCGGCACCGCTACCGTTGATCCCGAGAAGATCTCCGCAAAGGTAGCAGAGCTTGTTGACCTTCGTCCCGCTGCTATCATCGAGCGTCTTGGACTTCGTCGTCCGATCTACAGAAAGCTCGCTGCTTACGGTCATATGGGCCGTGAGGATCTTGATGCTCCGTGGGAGAAGCTTGACCTCGTAGATGAGCTTAAGAAGCTTAAGTAATAATGGCTCCGCAAGCCGAAACGGCTTGCGGAGTTTTTTGCAAGTTTTTCGGACAAAATCACCTTGACAGTCAATGCAGTAGGATGTATAATGTAAATAGCGCGGTGTATCCGCAAATACTCTTTAAGGAGAACCTACTATGAAACTTCGCGATAAATTCTGGCTTTGGGGACATCCCGAAGGATGCTACAATAATATGTACGGCAACACGGGTATTTCCCGTATGACTCCTATGGAGTGCTGCCTTTATCTCGGTCTTCGCAACACATTTATGGTTCCCGACGGAGAGCACGTAAACCACTCCGTAAACAACAGACAGTACAACAAGTCCTTTATCACCCTTGATCAGGTTGGTTGGGAGTTCGGCGGCGCAAGCATCGCAACCGGAGGTGACACCTCCGCTATCGACAGCTTTCTCGATGATGCGCGTGATTTTCCGAACATCAAGTGCACCGTATTCGACGACTTCAAGTCGAACAACAGATACAAGAACGTTCCGCTTGAAAACCTCATAAAGATCCACGACAAGTTCCACAACAACGACGTACGCCGTCTTGACACCTGGATGGTTCTCTACACCATGCAGTTCGGTCTTAACGAGCAGGAGGATCAGGACTTCAAGCCTTACCTCGACTCCTTTGACGGTGTAATTATGTGGACTTGGCACGAGCGTGACGTTCACCTTATTCCCGAAAAGTTTGAGATCCTTAAGAAGCTTTCTCCTAACACCCGCAAGATGTTCGGCTGCTACCTTTGGAACTTCGGTGAGCAGAAGGAAGCTACTGCAGAGGCTGTTCTCTATCAGCTCGATTGGTATCGCGAGCGCATTCTCTCCGGCGAGGCAGAGGGTGTGGTAATGCATACCAACACGATGGCTGACCTCGACCTTCCGGCGTATGATGCCGCATTCGAATGGATGGCAAAACACGGCGACGAGATCATCGGCTAATATAACACATCGCGCATCCGTCCAAATGGACGGATGCGTTTTTATTTTGCCATATACTCGCAGATCGCCGCAAACACCGTCACCGCTACGTCGGTCTGATATGCATCGGTACCAAGGCGCGCACACTCGTCGGGATTTGACAAAAATCCGCATTCAACAAGCACGGACGGCACTTTCGCACGGTCAAGTAGATATATTGCCGACGTCGCCGCCTTTGTCTGTCTGGTATTCGCCGCATCAAGCCAAGTACGTGCGTAGCCTTGTATAAACGCGGCAAGCTCGGCGCTTTCGGGAGTGTTTTTCGAGTACCACACCTGCAGTCCCGAATATTTCGGCGATGGGAAATTATTCATATGTATGCTAACAAATATGACCTCGCGACCTGCGGCTGATATTTCCTCGGTTATATTAAGGCGATTTTTGAGGTCGTGCATCTTTCGGTGCGACGTTATACTGTCCTCAACAAGCATACGGTCGTCAACGCGCGTAAGTACGTACTCCAGCCCCGAAAGCCTGCACAACTGTGCGAGTTTATTTGCTACCGATAGGTTTATCTGTTTTTCAAGCCGCCCGTCAACGCCCACCGCACCGCTGTCCATACCGCCGTGGCCCGCGTCGATCACGATAACGGGCAATTCGGCGTGTGCCATCGTCGGCGTACTCGCCACAGCGCTGTCGCCCGACATAAACCGCATCAAGGCAAACGTAAGCGCGCACGCACCGCAAAGAAGCACCGCGACGAGTATGAATATCGCCGCCGCTTTGACTCCCTCACCTACTCTGCACGACTTTTTATAAGGAACGACACCATTCATACCTCACACCTCACCCTTTTTTTGCTATTTTATGTCAGCACGTGCCTTTGTATGCGCATAACGG